>JAFGHA010000300.1 GCA_016930275.1 Chitinispirillaceae bacterium | reverse complement strand
ACGCCGGACGAAGCCGACCGCCTGCGGAAAATCGTCGCCAAAAAGGCGGGAACCGAAACGTTCGCCCGGTACCGGGAGCGCTTTTACGAAGGAGCACGGAAAAAGGGGGTCGGTGGGGGAGTGATCGACACGATATGGGAGATGATATGCTCGTTTCAGGGGTATTCGTTCTGCAAGCCGCATTCTGCGAGCTACGTGCAGGTTTCCTTCCAGTCGGCATGGCTCAAGGCGCATCATCCGGCGCAGTTCATGGCTGCCGTGCTTTCGAATTACGGCGGTTTCTACACGACACAGGCATATATCAGCGAGGCGATGCGTATGGGACTGAAAATACTGCCGCCCGACGTCAATAAAAGCACGGTTGCCTACACTGCGGCCGGAAGAACGATACGGGTGGGGTTCCGCCAGATAAAAGGACTCTCGTCACGCGGGGCCAGGGCAGTGGTGGCGCAGCGTGAAGAGGAGGGCGACTACCATACTATGGAGGAGTTTCTCGAACGTACTGGTTGCAGTGAAGACGACGGCGAAAAATTCATACTTTCAGGTGCGCTCGATACGATTTCCGGGGAGCAGAACCGCTCACGACTGTTCTGGGAACTCCGGCGCTTCTTCAGGAACGGGGATCGCGGCGAAACCGTTCCACCACTTACGCCGTACTCTTCCGGAGAGATTATCCGTCTGCAGTACCGGTCACTCGGCTACCTCACCGATTGTCATCCGATAACCCTCGTTACTGCGAACCGTAAACGCCCTTCACTCCGTGCGGTGTACCTCGACCGGTCGATCGGGAAGAAAGTGGCGCTGCACGGCTGGTGCGTCACCTCGAAAACCGTATCCACCGCGACCGGCGCGGCGATGGAGTTCGTCACCTTCGAGGATGAAACCGGTATTTTTGAAACGGTATTTTTCCCGGATGTCTATGCACGCTGCGCCATGCCGCTTTCGCTGCAGTCGGCATTTCTCGTTGGCGGTATCGTGACCGAAGAGTTCGGGGTCGCCGTTCTCGAGGTCGAATCAATTGTAAAGCTGTAACCCCCCTCTTCCGTTCAAACCGAAAATTGTGTTCTCACCGAAAAAAATGTACCAGCAATCGATCGAAATATGGGAAAATTACCTATATTACTGATAGGCAGTGTCCCTATATGGGTGGCAGTGGTAGGCTGTTCCGGATGCAGGAATCTGAGAACGCTCATCTGATTTTTCTGCCCCTTTCTCTGCCTGCACCGTTTCCGCTTCCGGAAGCGGCAAATTATCGACCCGGTGGAAAGGAACACTGGTTGAAAGGGGGTGGATAAAGCGTTCTTGCCACGTACTATGGGACAATGTCAAAGTGTACATCCTGTCATATAAGGAGGTAGATATGCGCAGGAACACGTTCTTTTTCATTATGGCCCTGTTGACCGGCAGCGCAATAGCGGTTTCGGGCCAGTCGGACGCACTGATCGTGCAGAGGATACTCGAAAGGTGCGGTATGAGAGACATTTCCGTTGAAGAGGTGACGGAAATGGAAGATGGACGTGTCGTCAAACTCGACTTATCCAACAATGACGTGGCAAAAGACGGCATCACCTTAATCCCCGATGAAATCGGGAAACTGACGGCGTTGCGTGAATTCGTCTGCACCGACAACTCCATCGAAGAAGTCCCTTCGGAAATCGGCAGATGCGTCAATCTCAGAAAACTCGATCTGGGAAGCAACCGTATCGGACTGCTGCCGAACGAGATCGGGCAACTCAGACAACTTGAAAAACTCGATCTGCGGCACAATCGCCTTACGGCACTCCCGCCGGAACTCGCCAACTGCAAGAATATTGAATACCTGTGGTTGTGGGGAAACAAACTCACCGATATAAAGCCCGTTGCCCATCTGACGAATCTCCAGGAACTCTACCTCAAGGACAATAGGCTTACGATGCTGCCGCCATCGATCATGAGAATAAAATTCAGGTATATCGACTTTCTGGGAAACCGGCTGTGCAATCTTCCGTCACGAGTTGACAACTGGGTGAAAACGATCGATAACCGTTACCGGGCTACACAGCGGTGCCAATGACGGTGACAGGGGGCCGGCTGGAATGGCCCCCTATGCCCGGTTTTACCTCAGCGAGGCTGATGGAGAATTTAAAAGTATACGCTCCCGGTAATGAAATAAAAGGGCTCAAACCGGTTAAATTTAAAAGTACATTTGACAGACAAAAGGCTGAAGAAAGTGTTCAATCCGTTTATTTGACGGTTATCATTTTCACATCCGATCGTATGACATCGCCCGTTTTCAGGTCGATACGGAAGATCGCATCGATCTGAGATTTTTCATCGAGCAATTTATCGCCTTCGACATAGAGAATGATTCCTTCCGGCAATACATTCATATCGCGAAATACTGCGGCAGGCAATTGCGCCGACCACCGTGTTTCTCCTTCGTCGCTGATGCGGGTGATGAGGGCAGGACTTTTCTGACCGACTTCGATAGTGCTGCAGATGAGCCACCCATCCGGTTGAGTGAGCCTGATCGGGAGCAGTGTTTCGGTGTTCATCAGAAATCCTCCATTGAGAAAACTCTGTTCCGGAGCCAGCGGTTCCCATTCTCCCGACCGTGCCCCGTTCATAACGGCATCATGATAATTCAACTCCTGATAATGGGAACGGTAAAGACGATTTCTCACATCGTTAGTGAATACGGAACCGAAAGAATAGTAGCGGTCGTTTTCCGGTTGTTCGGATTCAAGCACCAGTAACTGGCTGTCAATTACCACTCCCGAGACCATAAGATCCGATCTGGAACTGCCGGTATTTTTGGCTCCTCGCGGGCGACGGGCCAGTCTCTTCTTATATGCCGCAAGGGAATCGTTCTTATGGACGATAATTTTCTGAAGCGTTTGTATGCTGTCGGACAACCGTATCAGGTTTTCTTTAGGAAAATTCCGGTCCCATCGCTTTTCACGGAACAGCTCCGATGCTGACTGCATCATTTTAACTTCCGGAAAATCGTACATCTTACCCGGGAGTACCTCTTCGAGAGGGGTGATGGTGAAATCGCCATTGAGGACATATTTCAGCGCATCCTTCGTGGTAATGACAAGGCGATCCAGTGAATAATCGTACCGGTAATACCCCGGTTCATCCGGAAGATTGTTCCGCAGAACGGTATTCCGTGACATCAGGGTGTCGGCATTGCAGATAACCGCATGGCTGACCGGATCGAACCCGACAAGTTCCCCATTGTACACCCAGAATATCAGTTCATCGCGCCCGACCACCACGGGAATCGATCGTTTATCCTTCGGGGGGCGTTTGAGTTTTGTGCAGCAAAGCAATTTCAGCGTTGCCGCGTCTCTTGTTTCAAGATAATAGCGGTGGGTGCCGCTGATGTGGGTTGAGCCGCCGTCCGATTCGTAGAAATTGACGACGAAGTGACGTTTGAGAAAAACCGTTACGGTACCGTGTGGTACGGCGAAGGTTTCCGCACTGCCCTGGATTGCATATTCATCGTGCTGTGAAAGGCATCCGCGTAACAGCAGAAAGAATGCAACAATTACAGCGATAATGAAAACGGTTGTAATGAGTGCAGATCCTTCTGATCCGTTTCGAGGTGAAGTCATGAATTATCCTTTTTTCGATTCGTTTGTGTGGGGGAGATTGTCAGGGGAAAAATATACATTCAATTTTGGTCATCAGTGCTTGAGCCAACCGATCAAAATAGAAGAAATAAGGCAGAAACGCAAGAAATAACCCGGTGGAGCTGCCGAACATGGCGCGGGAATTATTTTCAGAAAATAATTTCCGTGGCCTATAATAACGGAGAAGGATTCAAATTTGGTGAACGGGTCTGCCTCCGGCCGGATTGCAACAAAATGGCAGTTGGCAATTGTATTCCGATCGTAGTGATGATTATTTCGACGAGAAAAAAAGGCGAATACATAAAGGAAACATAAAAAAAGTGAACAGGAAATCTATGAAACTGACGGATAACATTCACCAGCTGAGGATTGACTTTGAAATTGCGCTCAGTCCGGAAAGAAAAATACCACGGTTCGTTAATGTGCTGCTGCTCTTAGGCGAACAAATCACCCTGATCGATTCAGGAGTGAAAGGGAGCGAAGAAAGAGTATTCGAGTACATCCGGCAGAAAAACAGGGATATCTCCAGTATAGACACTCTCATTCTCTCACATTCTCATCCGGATCACATCGGAGCAGCTGCGAAAATAAAGGAGCTGACCGGATGCCGTATACTGGCACACGAAGCCGAAAGAGCATGGATCGAAAACCTCGAGTTGCAGATCACCGAGCGGACGGTTCCCGGCTTTTTCCACCTGGCAGACCGACCGGTGAACGTCGATGCAACTCTCGGTGATGGTCAGGTACTATCGTTTGGAAACGATCTGACGGTAAAGGTTATTCATTCTCCGGGACATTCGAAAGGGTCACTGAACCTGTTGTCCATAGAGGACGGGGTACTCTTCACCGCCGATTCGATTCCATTGAAAAACGAGATGCCGAATTATGACGACTCTACTGACCTTGTGAAATCACTTACGGCAATCAGAAACAATAAGGAATATCGCATATTGCTGACCTCATGGACACCTCCGGTAACGGACGGAGAAGCTATAGACCAGCTGATCGGGGAAGGGGAGGAGTACCTTAAAAAGATAGATACAGCGGTGAAAGAGTGTTACACTGGTAAAGATGCACCCGGTACGGATGCCTGCGCATGCACGATCGGTAAACTCGGTTTGCCGCCGTTTATGGTGAATCCGATCGTTGATAAGGCGTTCAGAAGTCATTTTCATGAGTAATACTATGACACAAGCATAACAGAACCGGATCGGTTTATGGAAGAGAAAATTATTTCTCAGAGAATTTCTTTTCAGGGGATTTTCGGGAACATTTCTCGGTTACGCGGGAACGGTATTCGTGACGTCTGCCGCCTGGGCGGTAATTCATGTGCAGTATGACTGGTATGGTATGGCAGTGATTTTTGTTACAGGAATTGTTTTCGGAATCGCACGGAAAAAATCAAAATCCCTGCTTACGACAATACTCATGCATTCGTACATGAATATGATTGCAACCATTGAAACAGTCGTTTTTCTCTCACTTAAAAATGTAAGATGAAAATTTGCTTTTTTAGCATTTTTATGTTGATTCTGGTTATTCCGATCTTCTCTTCTGATGACCTCTCGCATATAAGTTCCTGGGGTGGAAGAACCTATTATCTCGCAACCGGTAAAAGAAACGGTATTCCGTACGTGTTCTCTTCGACAGGAACCGGTATGCTCAGCTTCGAGGTTTCCGATCCGCACAATATACGAGAGGTAGGGAGGGTGGAAATCGGTACGATTACCGGACCGATGGTTGCATCGGGCAACTACTGTTACTGCGCTCTTTTTGATTCCGGAATGGCAATCATCGATATGTACGATCCTTCCCGCCCGGTGCTGGCGAGGAAGGTTAAAGATCACGGTGCAATAACCAACATCACGGAAAACGGAAACATAATCGCCGTTGCCGCAAAACGGTCGGCTCTGATCATGAAGGTCGATCGCCCCGACAATCCGGTCATCATGAGCACAACGACCACCTCCCGGACGGAAATCCGTAAAGCAATATACGCCAATGAGTGGATGGTGACGATAAGTGCCGATTTTCCGGAATATTATCTGGAGTTTTATCGTGCGGAAAATCCTGACCTGACGTCTTTTGAGCTGAAGCAATCCGTTCTGATTGACGGTTTGGAAGATGTAGCCGTGACATTTCCCTATGTGTACGCTGTTCTAGGTGATGGTTCGATCCGCACGTATCAGATTGAAGACGATACCATAAACGACGGTTCAGCCGTATCGTCATCACGGTTCGATGACGACAACTTCAATAAATATATCAGTATAAACGGTGATTTTATCGTATGTACCAGCCAGCAGGACGGTGTTGAGTGGTACGACAGGGAACAAGCGCTGCAGCCCCGCAGGACCGGCGGATTGTCAGTTTCCCATGAATTGTTCAGGCCGGTGTTTATCGATGAGAATTGTTTCATTCCCGCCTACGATGACGGGGTTCTGTCTTTTGATTGCCGTCTTCCCGGAACGTTTGCACTCATCGATAGTACCGAAATTCCGGGATACATCAACCAGGTGGTTATAGACAGCAACTATGTTTACGCTGTCTCAAATTACGGAAAAATCATTACACTGGACATCTCCGATATCCGGAACCCTGTGGCGGTCCACTTTCTCGACGTACCGAAGACTACCCGGGATATCGAGGTTGCAGGTGATTATTTACTGCTTGCCCAATCCGACAGCCTGATGATTTTCAATAATCGTGACAAGACGGCACCGCAGTTGCAGATATCGTATCCCATAGCACCAATGCATATGCTTATAGAGGATAACTACGCGTATATAACCTGTACCGGGAATATCCTGAGGATTTATAACCTATCGGATTTTCCTGAAATGGTGCCGGTTGAGGAAATTGTCATCCCATCGTATCCGAGGGCGATTGAACTGTATCGCAACGTGCTGTATCTTCTCTGTGATGAAGACGAAGGAGAATCGGTTATCTATCCGATTTCTGTCGCAGCTCCCGGATCATCTCTCCCCGGAACCGCATGCTCCGTGGGATATTACGCTTCCTCCATCGCATTCAAAGACGATTTCGCCTTTACGGTCGATCGACGGTATGATTTTCGGGTGCTCAGCCTGTCAGACCCCCTTGCTCCGGAAAATGCCGGCAGCTGGAAACTGTATGATACCTGGGAAATAAGAGTCATCGACGATGTCGCATTTGTTGCCGACGGGAAATACCTGACCCTTATCGATGTCGGTAATCTGCCTGCAATCTCTATTAAAGAACGTTATCCTATAGCGGGACAGGCGCTCGACCTACAGGTTCGCGACAGTGTCGTCGCAGTTGCCGGCTTTGGCGGGGGAGTCCATTTTCTGCATTATAACAGGGAGGCTGCCGTAAAGGATCCCCGTCCCGTTACCGGCAGGAATATGGCCGGTGCATTTTACGGATCGAAAAAGAGCTATACTCTCAATGGCAAAGTCATTCAACCGGGGGAAACGGTGCATTCGATCTTTGTTGGGACGACGGGTAAGAAAACACTTTCCCTGAGACCATGACCATATCAGATAAACTGACCGCATGATTACACGGTACGGACAGGAGAAAACAAGGAAAAAATGAGAAAATGGTATGTTGCGGTTACGAGCTTATTTATTCTCACCTCAGTCACTATTTGCGAACCGACGTTCACGGAACGGTTATTTATTAAAGCGGGTGGCGTGGGACTTATCTATAATGACTTCATGGGAATGGACAGTGATGGATTCGGTTTCGGGCTCGGGCTTACCTCCCGTTTCGGATTTTGCAGCAGAAACCGGAAACGTGATTTCTATATCCTTATGACCGTTATTCCGCTCAGCAATGAACAATACCGGACTGCTGATATTGATCGGACTACATTTGTAAATCGTCTTGATATCCACAATGGCAGTTACAACGGAATTGATACCGTCAGATATACACATTATCTGGAAGATGAGCATTCCCATCCGGTACTCGACCTGGGAGCAGGATGGTCTCGAAAAATCCGCAACATCAGAATCGATTTTCATACCTACGCCACCATCGGATTAGCGAGGGGGACTCTGATTGATTCGGTGCTCATCTTCAGTAAAGACGGAAACGATTTCACCCGGATTGACACCGATGTGGAACAGTTTAAACTGAACTATTTTGCGGAACCGGCGGGAATATCAGCGGGTGTTTACTATATTGTTCCCCATGGCGAGTTCGGAATCGATATCGCATGGTACCGGGATATTCAGCGGATAGGAATCAGTTACCTGCGGATATTCCAACGCAACGGAGCTATCGGGTCCCGTAAAAAATAGCCTGCCGTAATGAACGGTCAACGCAGAAGATACAGGAAAAGGAAGAGAATACCATGAAGAAAATGCGAACATTGCTGAGTGCTTTCGTGTTTTTATCGGTGATCGGTACGCAATCGACATTGGCACAGGCAGTTGTGCATGAGGAAACCGATGAAGAAGTTTCGGGCGCGAATGTATCGAGACCTGATTCCAGTGTGACGTTACCGCCTCCTCTCAAAGAAACCGAAATCAAGAGTGCACCTTCCAGATATATGTTTGGTGTTGCATTACACTATCCGGTTATTTTTGGCGGAGATGACGACGCACCCGATTTCTGGCGCAAAACATGGAATGGTATTTTCAATGTTGCGGTTGAATTTGATGTCGTCGTGCTGAACCGGTTGCGTATCGGCCCGGTTCTCGATTTTTCCCTGTATAAAACAGTGTATTCGTCCCTGCAGGAAAACTCTTTTATGATGTTTCAGACCGCCTTTTCAACACAATACGATTTTATAATTACACCAAATGAATCCGTTATCCTGTCACCGTTTGCGAATATCGGTATCGCCATGAATTGTTTCAACCTGAGCTACGGCGGTATGTTATGGGATATGGGTTTTCTTTTTTCACTGGGAACATCATTTTCAATCCGTTTACCCAACAGAATAGAGATCGGGCCGGTTTTTCAGTACGACATCATCCGCAGATTGTATAATCTTTCAGATGGAACAGCAGTCAATTCAGATACATGGATTGTCTGGATCAGAAAGTTCAAAATCGGGGTAAACGCCGGATTCCCGATTTTAAGAATAAAAAATACACGACACATTCCAGATGAAGACTAAAAATGCGCCTGAAAAAGAAGTTCATCCTATAGTTGGAACTTTTCTGACAGGTATTCCGGTAATCCTGTGCATCATCGGTACCGTTACCTGCACCTCAGAAAAACAGTCCCGAACCATCGAGATAAAAGAGAGTGAACTGACGGTACAGGTAAGCTGCAATGGTGATTCGGAAAAGGATAATTATCTCTTTTCAAGATCATACAGGAACGCTGTAGTCGTTGATTCCTTTCGCAGGGAACTTCCGTACCCGGTATACCGTTTCGAAGTCGGCGATGTCGATGGTAACGGTATCGACGATATTGCAGTAGGTGTCATAAAACCTACCCGTTACGATCCCGAAGTGAATAGACGTATATTCCTGTTTCAGCTTCAGGAGGGGAGTATTATTCCTCTCTGGCTGGGGTCGCGGGTTTCACAACCGCTGCATGATTTCACGCTGATTCCCGCTTCCGGCAGGTGTAACGTGCGTACGATCGAATCGGAAAAAGACGGTTCCTGCCTTGTCGCGGAGTATGAATGGCTGGGTTTCGGCCTGAGTTTCGTCCGCTACATCAAGAGAAATATACCGCTGAAAGCTGCAATGAAAACAGTGAACAAACGGTAGTACAACCGGAAGGTGAAACGTATGAAAGAAACTTCAATCGGGATAGTCCCGGTGATCATCATCGCGCTTTGCGTCGGCTTCTGTACGAAAAAGAATAGTGAAGAACGTGCTCAGGAAACAACCGCTGAAATTGAAACCGTTAAGACTTCAACGAATAGCACATCGCCCACTGAAACGGGAAAGGATTCTCTGTTTGCGGCAAAAATTGACATCGGAATGGATACGCATCCGGATTCACAGGTGCAGAAAGTCGATTCTACCTGGTATCGTCTGCAGACACAGCTTCCACCACTCGATTTGCAACAGGATATCAGTAAAAAATCACTGTCGGAACTGCGCATCCTCAGGAATCTGCTTCCCGCCCGGAAAGGGTATGTGTTCATGAAGTCGGATCTGCGCGCCTATTTCGAGAACACACCCTGGTATACACCCGTGATGGAATCACGATGGTACGGTGACTGCGAATACAGCCGGCACGTGAAACTGCCGCCGATAAGCTATACGGCCGAAGAACAAGCGTTTCTTGACCGTGTTACAAAGAGGGAAACTGAACTGCTTGCCCGTAACTACATCAAAAAAGACGGGAGCACCATTGCGAACTACGACAACGTTGTCAACGGGTGGCTTTTTTCCGGTTTCAATGAAGCAATCGCCGGCAAACTCCGTAAAAATTGTCTCGCCATCGTTCCGAACACCAATATCCAGTTCTTTCATGTGTACGAAAAGAACGATTATGCACAAGTCCAGAATTTCGTTACCACCGACATGTACCTCCAGCTCTTCCACATGCACTTTGAATTCCTTCTCCGAAAGCTCGAGGAGAACCATTTCCTTCCGGTTATCGAGGAGCTGGCTGCGGGTATCAACAAAGTGGCGATGCAGATGGCGAATCACACGGAGCAACCTGAACTCAAAGAAGCCGCGGAATTCATTGCCGCGAATTTCGCCATACCGTTATCTCTCATCAATTCAAAAAAAGCGGAAGTACCGCTCAGCTACCGTGACAAATATGGCGCCGAACTGAAAAAGATCGATGCGCAGGTCGGCGATTTTTCCTCGATCATTCCGGAATACAAATCGACCTATTTCGAATACAGCTTGTTCAAACCGAGAGGTCACTACACCCGCACACCTGAACTTGAGAAATATTTCAAGGCGATGCAATGGCTCCAGTTGTCACCACTGTGTCTCAAGGAACCGTCGGAACTGCGGAAAGTCGCCCTGACGGCATTGATACTTTCCAGATACGAAAGTGCTTCGGGAACACCACTCGTGGCACTCTACAAACGGGTCCTTGAACCCGTCACCTTTCTTATCGGTGAACCGGACAACGTTTCCGTAATGGATGCGGTAGCTCTGCTGAAAGAGAGTAGCATTGCCTCCGAAAAGGATGTATTCGATGATGCAAAACTCGCGAAGCTGGAGGAACAGCTTGCGAAAATCGGAAAAATACGCAACAAAATAGCACCGAAAGTCGAGACAACCTGCCACGATAAAATCAATTTCATGCCCGCACGCCTGGTAATGGACAACGAGATCCTGCAGGATATGGCGCATGTCGAGGAGGGGGTTCCATCGAAACGCCCGTTTCCGAAAGGACTTGACATATTTGCTGCTCTCGGCCACAAACCCGCGCTCGATCTGTTGTTGGGATTTCATAAAGAAACGGAAAACTGGGCAGGGTTTCTCCCGGCAATGAGCAAACTGCAGAAGCAGTTCAATGCATTCGGCAGATGGGATGCCTCGGTGTATAACAAATGGTTGCAGGGCCTGATGCAAATGCTGAAAGAGGAACCCGACTATCCGTATTTCATGCATCTCGATTCTTGGAAACGTAAGAATCTCAACACTGCACTTGCTTCGTGGGCGGAACTCAAGCACGATGCTATTCTGTATGCGGAACAGCCGTTCGCCGCCGAATGCGGAGACGGTGGAGAATGCGAACCACCTCCCGATCCGTATACCGTCGGGTATGTCGAACCCAACGTGAAGTTCTGGCAGCATGCGATCGATCTTCTCGCCTTTACCGACAAAGTACTCGACCGCAACAGACTATTGCCAAAAGAGTTACAGCATAAATCTGAAGAACTTCGCGAAATCACGCAATTCCTTTTAAATGCCAGCCGGAAAGAGCTGAAAAAGGAAAAACTGACGGAACAGGAGTACCGCTCAATAGAACTCATCGGCTCCACCGTCGAGAACCTCACACTGTCGATTATGGAAACCGACAACTGGGAGCAGGTAAAGGGCCCCGATAAGGAAGTCGCCGTTGTTACCGATATCTATACAAATAATCTCGACAAGAAGCGTGGAGGAATTCTTCATGTTGGTGTCGGCAATGTAAATGACTTGTACGTGATTGTCGAGATAGAGGGGTATCTCTATATAACCAAAGGCGGGACATTTTCCTATTATGAATTTGTTCAACCCATCGACAAACGTCTGACCGATGAAGCTTGGCAGAATATACTGAAGAGTAAAGAGGTTTTTCCGGTCCCCGGCTGGTTGAATGAGATCATCGCACCACTCGGAAACAACCCGCATCCGAAGGTAAGGACGTATATGTACAGTTCCGGTTGCTGAAGATGAAATCCGGGCTGTTATGTACGGTTATTGCACTGACCGTGCTTGTATGCAACCGGGAGAAGGGGAGTCTCTCCATCTGTTTCACCGGAGATCTCCTGCTGGATCGCGGAGTACGGACGTTTATCGGACGTAACGGGGTCGATGCACTCTTTCAGCCGATTTCAGGCAGTATTAAAGCAGCCGATTTCGCGATCGCCAACCTTGAGTGTCCGGCAACGGCGGTTGCCACACCGACGACCAAACAGTATGTTTTCCGGGCAGAACCGCAGTGGTTAGATGCAGTCCGGAAATGCGGATTCACCCACCTAAATGTAGCCAACAATCATGCCATCGACCATAGCAGGAAAGCATTGGTCGAAACCGGAAGAAATATACAGAAGTATGGTCTTATAGTCACCGGATATGGAACTACCCATACCGAGGCATGTGAACCGGTCGAAATTGAAGAGAGAGGGATACAAATTGCCGTTTTTTCTTCGGTACTGCTGCCGCTCGAAAACTGGTTGTATCTCCCCGAAGCGCCATCGGTCTGTCAGGCGACATCCGGTCAATTATCCGATGCGATCAGAGAATACCGTAAAAGCCATGAAAACGTTTTTATAGCGGTAATGTTGCATTGGGGTGTGGAATACCACGCGTTTCCGGCAACATATCAGTGTAAGCAGGCATCAGAGATCATAACGTCAGGAGCTGATATTATCATCGGACACCATCCGCATGTGCTTCAATCAGTTTCGTTCATTGACGGTAAACCGGTACTGTACAGTCTGGGAAACTTCGTTTTTGATGCAAAACGACCGGATGCGTCAATCGGTATCGTGGCAACGATGCATATTGGGGAAGGAAGGGAACCGTGCTGTTATCTCAAGCCCTACCATATCGAAAATTGTGTTCCGATTCCGATGAAACCGGAAGAATCGGATGAATGTAAAAAATACCTTATCAGTTTGAGTGAAGGTATCACGTTGAAAACAACCTCCCGAGGCTGGCTGCTTTTGGAAACGAAGATGTCACGTCGTTGAAAATAACAGCAGTATGCTCGCATGTACGAATTACCGAAATTCCGGAAAACAAAACCCGCTACAGTGACTAAACTCGATTTTGTACTCAAGTTTCACTTGTTCCAATTGTTTATGCCTATATTTAATATAGAATCAATAAGTGTTCACCCGACACTTCGCTGACCCCTGAACGCTGTAACCGGAGTATCGCCATGTATGCTTCACCTATCGTCACCACCAGAATACACTTTATGATAACAGTATTTTTCGCGGTGAACTTCTCCTTCGCCAACCCGATTGAAATTCTGCCGATTACCAGATTATGTTATATTGATTCGCTGCACTGGACGATCGAATTCAACTGGGGGGAATTACGGAGTTCAGAAACACGTATGCCCGAGGAGACGGAGCTGGTAACTCTCGGATGCACGTTCGACGATAGTGATGAGGATCACATGCAGGAGTGTGCGCTGCCGATTCAAATCAACCGGGACGACAGCACGGGAACTGTTACTCCGGTTAATTTCCCCGATCTTAAACTCAAACCGGGATGTATCGTTTTGATAGGAACGAAAGATTACAAATATAACGACAGGGGCCCTGAATTGCCCGATGATATACAACCCAATACAATCTTTGAACGTGAAGAAAAATCCTGGAACTATTGCGAAGAAGTAAACGGGGTATATACCTGTTATGACGATACCTACCAGGACTATGTCGTTTCGGAATGTCAGACATACACTCGCGGCAATGTCGCTCTTCAGGGTATACTGACCGACAAACGCAATAATCCTCTTAATTATTTCGGGGTTCAATGTTTCAACGATTTGAGGAAGAGCCCTGTTGCATCATGTACAACTCAGTCGGGTGGGGCATTTTTACTGGGATATCTCGATTCTTGTCCTCCGCATATACTGAAATTAAGTCAACTTGTCATTGGATCCGGTTACCATGGCTATACCATCGATTATACGGCACTACCCATAGGGGGGAATGGATCGATTGTACGTAAACTCAACATTCAGATCGATTATCCGCCTACCGGTACTGTCGAACAACAGTCTGGAGAAATGAAGAAGAAAGCTTCTGCTATTTCCCTTCTCACTTCATCCGGAGGTGATGGAAATCCTCTCGTGATAACCGTATCCGACAATTCGCTCAAGGGAAAGGGAAGCTGCAGACTCTATTCTCTGAGTGGTGAGCTGATCGGGACACAGACGTTCACCAGCAGGGGAATCGGAACATATACCATAAACTGGAATGAAACCAGCGTTAGGGAGAATAAGTTTCCGGCAGCTACCTATATCTGTCACATCGCTATCGGTTCGGAGCATGTGTGTATACGTTTTATAAAACGCCGACCATAATTATAGGAGAAGGAAGAAAAACAGTAACGCATGGGTGACGTAATTGACATCACACAATTTTCGGTAGCCGTTTCCTGCTTCGGTCTGTACTGTGTTCTGTATGCATTGAAAACCCGTCCATCAAAATCCTGGGAATCCAGCTCCCTTCTGAAACGTATAGTGCTGTTCACTTCCGGTACGCTTCTGCAGATCCCGGTAATCATTTCAATAATTGCAAAACCGACAGTGGTTACCGATGTACTATCCACCAAACCATGGACCTGGAAATATCTGCTGATGAATTACGTTGTTATGCTGACATTTGCTTTGGTGGTGTATATTGTAACAGAGGTAATCGGCGGGCATAATGCGTCAAAAAAATAATACCAGTCAGATGCCGCATCGTATCAGATGCAACCGCAACGGTAACAGTAATTCCGGAGACTTGTGAATGGTCACTACAAAGCGGGAAAAATCTATGGTTGTCAACATCGGTCTTCTACTGATTCTCTGGGTAATCGATTCCCCGGCGATTCCTCCGCTCGGTTACGCGAAAGTCGCGTATTATACGTTTGATGCCACCCCGGTTGATCAGGGAACACTTTCTCTGACCGATTTTACCGATAATGCCAATATCGTCGTCGTATTCGAGGGTACCTTATGGGAACTCGCCGATACGGTTCATTACGATACCCAGTGGATGCGTAACAAAGTATACGGATCAAAAAAACGGATTCTCGAAGATATACGGAAATTAAGGGAGAGGGGTGTTTGTGTCCTGATGAACGTTGATGATGCGGCGTCATGGAGTACGACAACGCCGTTTACAACATGGAATGGTAAGGGATGTGATTACCGTCAGTTTGCGACATTTGTCGATTCCTGTGTCGATGTGGCGGGATTCGACGGTATCGCACTCGATGTGGAGCATAAGGCCGAAGACAACGTAAATTACCGGAATCTCATCAGGGAGTTCGGGAAGTATATGGGTCCGCTTTCGTCCGATTCATCCACGAAACTCTACACGGCTGCGCTCTATTACGGGAAGCAGGGAGCACCCGGTCCTAGTTTCAGAGAAGCGGAATTGCACCGGAACCTCAATTTCATCATGGAAATGGGGTATGCACGGGACAATATGGAACGCTTCAATTACTGGGCTGATTATCTCGGTAATTCGAAGGTCATGGTCGGGATGTCACATCAGGACAACCCGCTTTCAAGTGCCGTAGCCTGGGCCTCATGGCATCCTGAACCCGAAAAAGCGGGAGTCATGGTATATGCGGCGAATGTCAATAAGGTATATACCGATTCAATATTCTCAGCACTGGGCGAAGAAATCGTCAATACCCGCCAGAAAAAGTCATCCTTTGACATCCGGAGATTTCGTGTCGGGCAGTTGCATCATTCCCTCGTTTTTCATGTGGAAGTTTCTTCGGGCAATTCGGTGTCTTTACAGTTGTTCTCCGTTAATGGCAGAAAACTATTCAGTACTTTGGAAAGAAACTTCATTCCCGGTATGCATACCATCAGGTGGCAACCGGGAGAAAACGGAAATGTCGCGTTTGCGCCGGGTATGTATTATGCGATTTTAAAAGCCGGCGGAAACAGTATCACGGTTCCGTGTGTACTCTTGTAGGTGCAGATTTCGATACTGCATCCATGCACGGAATTCTCTATGGATCGACATGGTGCAAAAATCATTATATACTGATTTTTTACGACTTATGTTCGTGAGGAAAAACAGTAATTATTTTTGAACAGATATACGTTCAACCCCTTTCATCCCGAAGGAACCGCCCATGAAAAAGCATACGGTCAGAAATGTTTTCATCGGTCTTGTCGTCGCATTTTTCATTATCTGTATCGCCGGCTTCGTCGCTCTTCGCCTGCTCCTTCCGCCCGAAAAAATCATGTCGATAGCATCCGGGAAAGTAGCGGAAGTTCTGGAAAGAAAAGTGACGATAGGGAAGGCCGGTATATCGGTATTTCCCATTCTGGGCGTATCACTCTCGGATGTTGAAATCGGAAATACCGAGCGCCCCGGATTCGATCAATCGGCGTTCGTCAAACTTGAACGTCTGTCGATAAGCATATCAGCAATATCCCTTCTCAAACGGCAACCGGAGATTAAAAAGATACTGATCAGAAAACCGTTTATTCTTCTCGAAAAGGATGCAAACGGATCGTTCAACTATGAAGATCTTGCAGTGATTAAAAAGGATTCCGCTGCGAAAAAAGAGGAGAAAAAAGGCGGCCTGCCGATGCTCCCGGTTCCAGTTTCACTCAGGCTGTTTCAGATTGAAGACGGAACCTTCATCTACCGTGATGCGAAGAGCGGGCAGGACATATCCATCGGTGATCTTGATGACCGGATCGTTTTCTCCATCGATCGGGAACTAAAGGATATCTCCACCGATGGAGATCTTTCACTCACCGATGTTTCAGTGATTACCAAAGAGATTAAAAAGCCGCTTTCCAATCTTTCGATAACCCTGCATCACGATATCGGGGCGGATCTTGTATCCGGTACCGCTGCTATCAGAACCGTCAGATTGTCATTCCAGAAAGTATTTCTCAATCTGACCGGAACGTTGTCTGATCTCAATACGGTTCCCAAACTCGACTTAACACTTACTTCCGATACCATCGGCCTTGCCGACCTGCTGGCCGAGATACCGGTTGAACTGGTTCCAGTTCTGGGGAATCTCACGGCAAGCGGAAAGCTGGCTCTCGGATTGGAGCTAAAAGGGGCACTTGAGAAAGAAACCCCGTTGCCGGTCAAAGGAAATCTCAGTATCAATGAAGGACTTGTACAATATAAAGGTCTTCCGCGGTCAATCAACAGCATAAAGGCGGAGTGTTCTTTTACGGAAAACAGCCTTGATCTTTCGACCCTCCAGATGAAATTCGGCGAAAATCCTGCAGCTCTGCGGGCGAAAGTGAACAATTTCAAGAAACCGGTAATCGATGTCAAAGCACGCACGAGACTCAATCTCGCCGACAGCAAGGATATGATAAAACTGCCCCCCGGTTCATCACTCTCAGGTACGGTAGATCTGGATATCCTCGCGAAGGGGGAGGTCGATCCTTCAGATCCGACAAAGTGCAATGTGGAAGGAAAGCTTGGGCTCCATGAGGTGGCGGTGCTCTGGCCGCCGCTGGTCAAACCGGCGGTAATCAACGGAAATTTCACGCTTTCTTCACTTGCAATAGGAGAGCAGTTATCGGTTGTTATCGGTAGATCAAGCATGAAGATGAATGCAACGGTTAAAAATTACCTCACTCTCGTCACACCCGATTCAACGAAAAAACAACCGAGACCATCGGTCAATTTCACCATTGCCTCACCGGTGCTCGATATCGACGAATTCATGCCTCCGGAGGAGAAAAAAGTCAAAAAAGAAAAGGTAACCGAAAAATCGGGAGGCCCCCTTATTGCTCCATTGCCCGGAGTGGACACCCGGGGAAAAATCACCGCGAAAAAGGTGGTTTATAAAAAAATCCCCATGGATAACGTCACGATTCTTATCGATGTCGTAAACGATATCGCCAAGGTTGATATCAAATCCGGGTTCGCGGGAGGAACCATAGCGGAAAACATCAGGGCGGATCTCCGGAACACGTCGGATGTCAGTTTCAACAACAAACTGACGATTACCCGGGTGGAAATCGGTACTATTCTTGGAAGTTTCGGAGGATTTCTGAAACCGACCACCGCGATCAACAGGGAAATCAACAATCTGCAGTCGAGCCTGTTCGGTAAATTGACGCTTACCAGTGATTTCTCGGGAAGGGGCGGGACCTCCGATGCGATAATGCAGACTCTGACCGGTGACGTGGCGTTGAAAATGGCCGACGGCCGTATCGCAAATTCATTAATTGTCAACCGCCTCTCCGGTGCGGTTGAAAAGTTCATTAAAATTGACGATATTACTTTCCGTGAACTGGCGACGAGTCTGCGAATTGAAAATGCCGCTGTACTCATCCGGAATCTCGCGTTGCAGTCGAGTGCCGGAGACTGGAAGGCCACCGGTAAGGTCGGGTTCGATGCAGCGCTCGGTGTTGACCTCTCCAACCGTCTCACGAAACCGATGTCGAATCAGGTGCTGAAAGTGCAGAGCGGCGGAAAATCGGTTCTCAAAGGTCTGCTGAAGAACACCCAGTTTGCACAAGCGGCCGGATCGTTGATTGACAATGTCGGCATACCGACCGACAGGGATGGCCGTGTCACCTTGTTCTTTGCGTTAAAAGGAACGGCATCCGATCCGAAAGCGTCTTTTACCGGGTTCGGTGAAGGAACGGTTAAATCGCAGGCTACTCCGCAAAAATCGGTCAAGGAACAAGCGGCGAAAAAAATTCAGGAAACCGTCAACCGGAAAAAAGCGGAAGCTCAGCAGCGACTCAACGAGGAAAAAAAGAAGGTCGAAGCAAAGGTCGAAAAACGGGTCGAGGAGAAAAAACAGGTGATCGAACAGCAGAAAACAACGATTGAAAAGAACCTTAAAAAAGATGTCGGTAAGAAGTTGAAGAAACTTTTCTGAAGAGAATACTCGGATTACTTGTTCACTACGCAGAAGTCAGAATAACAAGAAATACACTGCCAGTCGGATTCTGACTCCTGAGTAGTTACAAAAAAGAATTCATAACGAAGAGCACTAAACGATGCATTGAGCCCGTCGAAATGGACACGAAGAAAAGCAAAAGAAGACAACGAAACTAAATCTCCCGGCGATGTTTTTCTGTAAAAAGTGGTCTCCGGTAAATCAGTTAAGAAACCTTGGTGTTCACTTCGATTCCGCATAGCGGAATAAAAGTCCGATTGTCCTCCTCAGCGTGCTCAGTTGACGACTGAGCTTCGCGTAGTTGCTCATAATTGGAAGGGTCAACTGTCACAGTCAAGTACAAGTACCGCCCCTAACGGGGCTGAGTAAGAGTACGATTTCATGGAAAACCAGTTCGGGAGTGTGCAGAAAAGTAATACTAAGCCCGTAGCATTATTATAATCTTGTCCGCATCAATCAGGAAGTTCTCCTGGTGTTTTCGGCAGATGTTTGTAGGAGAACCAGAAACCGACATATATTGCGAGAAGGTAAAATATTACACCCATCGGGCCGCTTAACGCTTTTAAGAATGTTACCGCGGTCCCGAGGTCCAGTGCCGAGAGAATTTCACCGGGAGTTTTTCCCCGCTTCGAAACGATGAAAATTGCCGTAGCGAGATTGCCGATCAGGGCAGATAGAAGCGAAAAAACTCCGCAGATGATTCCCGGCCACCAAATAGTCAGTTTTCCGGCATATCTGGCTGCGCTGGCGATCCCGAACGCGACCACAATGGACATCCATGATACCTGATATTTTTGCGCGATGGCAATCCATAACGCTGTCCCTGCCAGCATTCCTCCAAACCCGGCTGCAATACCAATCAGCGGGTTCCCCGCAGTATTCTGTCCACCGTTTGTTTTACCGGCTTCCGATGGTACGTTTTGCATAGATAATCCTTTGAAACGAGGTTAGTTACGGATAATTTTAATCAGGTATTATGCCAACATTCCACCATTCAGTACCCAGATACTCGAAGACCCTTGGATTCAGGTTATTGTATCAAAACAATCGATGACTGTTTTCAAATAAATTGCTATGACACCGACATGGTTTTCGGTGATTTCCACATCCTTCTGCGGTTCCTGCAATATCTTCCCGATAATATACTGTAACAGATCTGACTGATTGTAGTTAGCCATGATTTTTTCAACGGTATCCATAAATTCGGAATCAGGTTCACCCGCAAGATATTCAAGCATTTCAAAGTTCTTGGCCTCTGTTTCAACAAGCATTTCGAGCGTGAGTTCGGGAACTTCAATTTGAAGAGAATCAATTACATGCCACAACAGGACCCCCATAAAAAAGACCATGGCCCGTTCCTCCTGTTCAAGGATATCACTCCCCGTCGCCAGAAGATAACTGAGTATATTGGGTTGACGACGCTCCAGTCGTTCGACCAGACCCGGAGCATCCTCGGGTTCCATGTTTTCTTTGCTCTGCCAGAGAGGGTCGATCTCTTCGACGGTCAGCGGACGCATTTTATCAGGCTTCCTAAAAGAAAGGTGGCACGAAAGGACTGGTATTGATACACCGAAAATTTCGAGTACATTTGAAATGTTTACTCTGCATCAAGCAAAATACTCTGTAGGGTACCGGCTGGCAATGAAAACATTTTTACTTCCGGTATCAGCAGCAGAATAGGTTTCTGCTGTTTTTACAACCAGCAGGCACTGGTATATGCACGAAAAATATCACCGTTCCCACACCGTGTGGTGATTTCCGCCCGAATATACGATGCTGATAAAAGAGGTACTCCATCAATCGGAGAAACATTTTCATACATTTCCGCATCAAATTCGGTTGCGAAAAGGAGCTTTTCGGGAGATGAAGAGTAGCCGTAAAAGACCGATAAGGTATGTAATCTGCCGAATTCTAAGGTACTTACAGAGTGTACAAATAATCTGCTTCCCGATTTCCCGGTATTTTGGTTTCCAACTGCGTAATCTCCGTGACTTTCAGAGTAATTAATTGAAATGTAAGGACCTGTAGAGATGAATGTTGCTCCGTCTTTTATCTTCTGAAAAATTTCGCCCGCACTGTTACCGGTACCGTATATTCCGGTTTTTCCGTATCCCATAAACCGTTGAAAATTTTCGTAGATACTAAGAAACGGTGTTTGAACGGCACGATAGCGGTTGAAGTCGCCATGAGCATCATTTCCTGCGAGAAGGGGGACCTTTCTTGCATCAGTTAACATTTTTAACCATAATATCTTAGCTCGCTTCCATGCTTGCGAAAATCCACTGTTAAGTGCCTGTATCCCATCAATTTCATTCTGAAGATCAACTTCACTCCATTCGCCGCGGTTCAGAAACAGGCGCTGGAGCAATCCGCTTCGTGACCCGGGATGAGCGGCAAAAGCGATACCACCCTGCCGGTGGATTTCTTTAACTGCTTCTTTAATCGTAAGAGATTTATTGAAAACAGGGTTACGCCGCGCACCGTCGGAGGATCCGGGAATAAATCCGGTGATGTTCAGCGCGCCCAGGTGAACTGTTTTTCCATAGTGGTTCAAACATGAGATCTCTTCACCGGGAAGAAATATTGTTGAAAAGCCGGCCGATTCACTCAGTTGCTTCTGAAGTATATTCCAACGATCAAGCGATTGATTTTCTTTAAGATAATTATCAATTTCGCATGCCAGATCATATGAATGGTCGGTAATACCTACAAACGAAAGTCCGCAACTCTTTGCCATCAAATCAATTGCAGATACCGGAGGGCCGAATTCGACATGACTCTGCGAAAACTGGGAATGAACATGAAGATCGCCGTAAACACATAAGCCCTTACCGGGTAACGAATCGGAAGCATTGAAACAGCGGAACGCCCGTTTTGTTGACGTATTTAAATTGTCGTTAATTACGTTATAGCTATTTATCCTGTTTTTCATTGTAACGGTTGCAGTTACAAAAAATTCACCGACAGGAAGATTTTTTCTCGGCACGGTATAGATAAATACACGCTGGTTTTTCTGGAGGGGATGATGCACCTCCAGTGCCGCAATGTCGGTGGCAGTGAACACTTCGGTACCGGTAGTACGAGAAATCGCCAGTGCTATCATTTCCGGAGTATCGGGGAAACGGTGTATATCATTGATAATCAGGAGAACTGGAAGGTCTGAATTTGGTTCAAGACGGTAGGGGAGGTCGAAGAGGATCTCCGGTTCACGCTTATAAAGAAGACTTGGGAAAAAAGAGAAAAATCGAAAGTGAGTTTCCGCATACAAGAGCAGAAAAGGAACCGATAATTCATTTATAGGCAGTAAGTTAGAAAATAATTGCGACATTATGCAAGGTTCTCGTACAACAAATGGTAAAAAAGTAATAACTGTTTCTTTTTTAATTCGTTACATAAAATCAACAGAAAAAAGGGTAAAAACAAATCCCGCATTTAACCCCATAGTACACGGCAATAGTTTCAATTTAAAATTACTCCATGCCATGCTGTTTCTACTATAATAGTCCCCTGTGAAATTTGCGGTATCTATTTTTCTATAGAGTGAGAAATTCATACCCTGAAAAAGATATAGTCGGACTATGACTGTACAAACGGTAAGACGAATCGCGGGAATTTCAATCGCTGTTGCTGCAATAGGCTTTGTTATCGTTGCAGTTACCGGTTTTTTTCTTCTGCTTATACCCCCGGTGCAGCACTTCACCCTGAAAAGAATCCTTCAACAGGTACAACCCCTTGTAACCGGAAGAGTATCAGTAGGATACATAACCACCAATCTCTATTCGACACTTGAACTTCACGATATCTCCGTTGGGGATACGATGGATAGCTCTGGAATGCTGCATGTTAACTATCTTCGGATCAAATACTTATTGCCTATGTTGCTGAGAAAGGAAATCCGCATCACTTCGCTGACATGCAGTGGTATCACGGCACGCTGTTCGATTTCAGAAAAGGGTGAATTTATTTTCCCCGCACTTCCGGTACCTCAGGATGTCATTTCCTCGCAACCTTCCGATAAAAAAGAAACTGCACAGCAGTGGCGTCTAAAAACCGGGCCGATTTCTCTGAAAGGGATACAGGCAGAATTTCAAGATCATGCCAATCTTCAAACCGCGACCATAAATAGTGGTCAGGTTCAGGCACGTCTGGTAGCGTTTGATTCAGGGAACGTGCAACTCACTTTTTCTGATGGGAGTTATAAGAGCCCCTGGTGGACAGGAGAAAATCTGAATATAGCTGCTTCCGTACGGTTTTCTTCCTCCGGACTTCAGGTATCGGGGCTTTCAATCAAAAGTGACCTTACTTCGCTTGTCGGTTCCGGTTCGATTCCATTCGTTCAGAATGGAAAATGGGGAGTTAAGGTGTCTGCTTCATCTGATGTGGCTGTGCTTCCAGTTCTGCATGCAACTGTACCCGGCATCAGGAAGTCGGGACCACTTGCGGTATGTGCTTCCTGGTTCGGTACATTCGATTATTCGGAACTTATGCTTGATATTAATTCTTATAACATTGAAATTAATGGCATTAAAGCGGATACTTTACATATTACTGCAAGTTATGACACCGCATCATCAATTACGGGGACCGTGTATGCAACCACTTCAATCGGTAATGCCGAGACAACTATATCTGGAAAAATTTTTGATCTGTTTTCCTCTCCTGAAATCGGCGCTTACCGGATGGATGCGCAACTGAACGGTATACATCCTGATAAAATCATCGGTCTCGATACACTTATTCCCTCCAATTTCAAAGGGTTATCATTTACTTCAGAGGTGCAGGTCAATGGAGCCGGCACGGTAACTCTTCCAAAAACAATAATCTGCAATGGAATTCTCTCCATACCTGAATTGTCAACCATGCCGGGAATGTTGTATGCAACCCTCGAAGATTCAATGGTTTCACTTTCTTTTACCCTTGATGACAACACTTTTTTAGGCAATTGTATTCTCATGAATAACAATTATAGCGACTCGGAAATACTACTCGACGGTGAGTTTGATATATCCCTCCTCAATATGTCCGGTATTACGACAAAACTTCTCGGTAATCCCGTTTCAGGAGTCGTTAAAAGTCACGCAGTGATTGGAGGAACACTCCACTACCCGGAATTAACCGCAAAGATCAACGGACAGGACATTTCATGGCAATCGGTTTCAGCCGATTCTGTTATGGCTGTTTTAAGTATGTCACAAAGCAAAAACTTTTCCATCGATACACTATGGTTGGTCGGGAGCGCTGTACTCGATTCTCTGGGGCCGGCACATTATAAGAATAACGTTAAAGGAGTTACGTCATTTGACGTTACCGCTCACGGTCCGTTGTTACGTCCGGATTTTACGGCTGCTCTTTCGGGAACTGATTTATCATATGGAAAAACGGTAATTGATACCTGCACCATTCTGGCAACCGTAACATCGCTTGATACTATTTCGCTGAAGTATTTGAACATTCATTTTTCAGATTTCAGGGCATCTCTCAGTGGGAGCGGAGAATATTTGATGGGGAATCGGAGTGGTGCCGTTGATATTCAATGTATTCAGCAGATTGACAGCACTTCCAGAAAAGTGGGAAGGATTCTGGCAAACACTGTCTGGCAGACGGATTCAATTACCGCAATAATTTCAGTTTCAGAAATTCCCCTCGCTTTAATCGGTTCGATACTGGCACTTGAGAAACCGGTCTCGGGAATCCTGTCAACCTCATGCAGTTTGTCGGGAGCTATCCGCAACCCGTTGATTGATATGCAAATGAATATTTTTAACCCGGGATACGATCAGTATCACCTGAAAGCATATACCGCGAATATCCGATTAGCGGATTCCCTCTTGACCGGTATTTCGGTAATTAATCTTACTTCCACCGACTCGATGGTACTGCAGGCACATCTGCCTCTTCGGCCATCCGTATCATACCTGCCGGATACCAGTGGCGATAAATTATTATCAATCTCCGTATCGGGACAAAATATTCAGGCGGAACACTTCAGAGATTTTCTTGATAGTACCTGGAATATTGCCGGTACGGTCAATTTGAATGCCACCGTACAAACCGACAGCCACCGTCTGGAAATAGGTGGGGGAGTGAACCTCCGGAACGGTCGTATCGGAAACGAATTGCAGCACTTCGTTTTTTCGGGAATTGATGTTGACGCTGATTTCTCGGGTCCCATCTTTCAGCCGGAAGCCATGTTTGAACTTTCAACGTCACCTATTGTAGTTGCCGGAGAAAAAATCGACCGTTTTCATGGAATCGGATCGGTATCCCTTCACCATTTGTGCCTTGATTCCGGCGATCTTTTTTTGGGGGACAATGGACATATCAACCTTTCAGGACTATTCCCGTTCGACACGGTTGAAACCGGGCAGGGTGACTCCGCCGGATTCTTAAACTTTTCAATTGTACAGTTGCCGTTGAAACTGGCAGCCCCTTTCGTGTCGGGAATCACTCTTCAGGAAGGTTCGATTCAGGGAAACGGTTCCATCATACTCAGGAAAGGAAGCCCGGAGATTCACGGTGGCCTGTCTCTTTCCGGAGGGACTGCCACCCTCGAAGATATTGAACCGAAAATAGGACCGGTCAATCTTTCGGTAGATCTTTCCGGAGATACTATTATCGTACGGAAAATTGATGCGGTATGGGGAAAGGGTGCCTGCAGTGCGGAGGGCACTGTTGTATTGCGGAGCGATTCTCTCCCCGAGGTGGCCGGCAGATGCAGGGCGAAAGGGTTGTATTTCACCATGCCTGAGGTTGTTGACGGGGTAATTGACAGAGCAGATCTCCTGTTCTCCACCGAAAAAGACGGATACCAGATTTCCGGTACCGTTAAAACCGGGGCCTGCAGATACACCCAGGATATACAGATCGATGATCTCCTCACCAGTTTCAGAAAACCGTCGTATACTGCCCGTGAACCGGGTGCCGACAGTATCCGCAAGTTGCTGCAGATGAACATAGGAATTGACCTTCAGGACAACATCATTCTGGACATGAATCTCGGTTATCTGAAAATAGGTGGAAGTTTCCAGCTTACGGGCGATCTTGCGTCTCCATCGTACACCGGAGAAATCAGACTCTCCGAAGGCTATGTCTATTATCTCGACCGCCGGTTTACCATTGAACGGGCGGTACTTGCCAATTTCAACCCCCGTGTTCTTAATCCGGGGATCGATATAGAAGGTTCGGCGCAGATAACCGCGGTAAGCGGAGGACAGATGGAAAATTACACTATCGTTCTTACGGTTTCCGGAAATATGGATGATCCGGTAGTTACCCTCCGGGAAAAGTCCGGTGCGCTTAATGAACTTGAAATCGTCAGCATTCTCACCTTCGGTCAATTGACAGGAGGAATGAATGGCGATGTCAGGCAACGTTTGCAGAGCTTCGTGAGTCAGAGTGTGCTCGGATTCGGTACCCGTAAACTTGAACATGCGCTGGGGATAGAAAAAATCGAATTTCAGGGAGATGTTTTCGGGGGCAAGGACGCAGCTGCCTCGAGCAGGGTAACTATCGCTAAAAGAGTCTCCCCGCGTCTTACGGTGCTGTACGAAACAGAAATCGGGGCTCTCGAAAAACCGAAAATATCGGCGTTATTCAGAATCGTTAAAAATGTTTTCCTGTCCGGCGAGCGGACTTCAGACGGAAAATCAGGAATTGACCTTATTTTTAAATACAGCAAATAATGAAAAAAACGTATAACGCATTCATTTTCTGCCTGGTGCTGGTATCCGGAATTTCCGCAGTGCCCCGTGGGAAAAAAGTCGTAAAACCGAGACCCTGGCGGGTGAAGTCGATTTCCATCGAAGGAAACCGTACGTTTAAAAAGTTTGAACTGCTCAGTCAACTCGATCTGCGACCGGTACTTTTTAAAAAGTCGCCCCGCTATTCAAAGGGAAGAATGAAATCCGATATACTATCACTTACCCGATTCTATAAAACTCAGGGATTCATTACGACAGCGGTCGAAGGACGGGTAATCCATCGTGACACCCTGAAAAAAAAAGTAACCATCGCTTTCACGATACATGAAGGACCTCGTACGATTGTCAGCTCGATTGAATACCTTCCGTATATCCCCGATTCAATACGATTACGATCTCTCAAATGCCACCCCGGAAAACCGCTCATTTTCTCTGACATTTCATCGGACGGTGAAACTCTCAGAAAGTCACGTGCCGAAAAGGGCTATATAAATGCCACTTCTAATTTTTCGATATCGATTGATACCGCAGCTTCGACAGCAACGGTGTCATTCATGACCACAGACCGGCAGAAAGTGATTGTTGATACGATAAAAATAACCGGACAGGAAAAACTCAGGGAAAAGGTCATTTCACGGGAATTGCAGTTCCGTAAAAATGATACACTTTCCCTGGATGCAATCCGCAAGTCCGAACAGCGTCTCTACAGGACCGGATTGTTCAGTTCGGTCTATGTAGAACCATTTTGCGACAGCTCCTCCGGCGAATCGATGAACGATACGGCATCGACGGTACACCAGCCGGTTGTAGTGTCACTCCGTGAATCGGATTTTTTCCGTCTCAAGCTCGGGATCGGTTACGGAAACGAGGATAAGATACGCGGATCGATTGAAACATCATATCTTAATTTTTTCCGGTCCGGTCACCGGGGAACACTAAAGGGTAACCTCTCCCAGAAAATCCAACAGATACAAACGGTATATTCAACACCCTGGCTCTGGGGACTTCCTCTCGATTTCAACGCGACGCTGTACTATAATCATTTCAGCGACACCACCACCTTCCGTGGCGCATTCTGGGGTACACTTTTTTCATTCGAGAAATCAATCTCTGATGTGCTGAAAGCACAATTATGGACCAAGTTCGAGGATGTTGTATGGATCAACACGGAGAGTCTTCCCGGTGAATTTCCCCGGCAAAACACGCAGAGTTTCGGTATCGACCTGACATTCGATACGCGAAACGACCTTCTCAATCCCTCAACCGGTGCATATTCTTTATTGAAGGGGGAAGTTGCCGGACTTGCGGGAATCAACTCGAACCAGTTCCTGAAATTCACCGTTGACAATCGTCTGTACTGGAAAACAGGACCGTTCTCATGTGGCTCCGGGGTAAAAATCGGATGGGTAAATCCATACGGTAAAAGTTCCGCCGTCCCGATTCAGGATCAGTTTTTCGCCGGTGGATCACGCTCAGTCCGGGGATACCGAGAAAATTTTCTGTCAACCTTTACCGAGATTCCAGATTCCGGCGCCGCAATTTTAAGGGCGAAAAGCGGAAGAGTCATGTTGACCGCGAATCTCCTCGAAATACGATTTCCGATTATCTGGTGGATCAACGGCGCGGTATTCACCGATGCCGGAGTCCTCCGTGACAATCTGAACGATATTTCGGTACGTCCGTTTCTGAAGGAAATATTATGGACCGCCGGACCCGGTTTGCGGGTAAATACGCCACTGGCCATTATCCGTTTTGATTTCGGATTCAAGCTCAACCCCCGATCAGGAGAACCACTAACTCAATGGCACCTGGATGTCGGCCAGTCATTCTGATTAAGGAGGACAACATTTATGAAGCAGGCATATCTTTTCGAAGCCATCGATGGTGAGCGGATTAAATGCCTTCTATGCAACCATTACTGTATTCTTGAGAAAAACCGGTTCGGCATCTGCGGCGTGAGAAAAAACGATGGGGGAGTACTTTATTCTCTTTCGTTTGGCAATATTATTGCCGAAAACATCGATCCGGTTGAGAAGAAACCGCTCTATCATTTTCTACCCGGTTCCAGAACGTATTCAATAGCAGCTCCGGGATGCAATTTTCATTGCCGTTTCTGTCAGAATTGGCACATTTCACAGATTCAGGAAAAAAGAGTGAAGACCCCTGAACATACACATTTCAATCCGACGGATCTGCTTCAAAATTCCATGATATCTTCATGTAAAAGCATTGCATTCACCTATACTGAACCTACCACTTTTTATGAAATTATCAAGGATACTGCAGAAGCCCGATCAGCAGAGGATACTATGCGGTTTGTAATGATAAGCAATGGATTCATGTCCGCCGAATGCCTTGAACAAACCAACAGATATATTGACGCATATAATATCGACCTGAAATCCTTTTCGGATCAATTTTACCGGCAAAATTGTGGCGGCAGGCTTCAACCAGTTCTTGATAATATTTCATCTATTTATCTTAATAACAATTGGTTGGAAGTAACTACAATGATAATTCCCGGTGAGAATGACTCACCAGAGGAAATCAATGATATCGCACAATTCATTGCTGAGATCAGTAAAGATATTCCATGGCATATTTCAAGATTTTTTCCGAATTATCGCTTCACTGAACACCGGATAACCGATGGGCATCTCCTTGAATTGGCTCGGGATATCGGAAAAAAACATGGTTTAAAATATATCTATTTAGGAAACGTTCCTTCAGAAAACAGTACGATTTGTCCGGGATGTAACAAAATATTAATTACCAGAGCGGGATTCGATGTCATTGAGAACGAACTGACTGAAGACGGGAACTGCCCACAATGCGGAAAAGCGATTGCCGGAATCTGGACATAGGCACAGTTTTATATAGGATGAGGGGGTAGGGTGGAGTAAAATCTATTTATTTATCAATGATACATCCTCCGATAAAAAGTGCTTTTTACTCCTCCACTATTATTCCTGTTAAAATCGTTTCACTACCGTATATCTCCGTAATAGTCAATGGCCCCAATAAAAACAGCCGTACAGGTTGATTTGAAAAAAGGGAAACCTCATATTCCGGCAGCATAATGGACAGCAACCTGGAATAGTGATTGATATTCGTGT
>JAFGHA010000299.1 GCA_016930275.1 Chitinispirillaceae bacterium | reverse complement strand
CCCCCGCTATAATGAATAGTGTTTGTCCTTGAAACTGAAAAGGTTCTGAATCTAAATTACTACTAACCGCGGGAAACGTACATTAGTAGTGATCCGTTCATCCGCATGCTGCATCGCTGCAGTGCGGAGGCTGTTTTGTGGGACGACGCGATCATTGTTGTCGGTTCGGAGAGCGGTATTGATTGCACGGTCGCGCTTTCCGGGGTGAGCCCGTCGGCTGATGCGGTAACGGTGATAAGCCCGGGTTCGGCATATTTCGTTTGTACATACACCGCGGCGATACCTCCTTCGGCCGAAACCGGATTGCCGTCACCGCTCAGAATCGTTCCCGGACCGGAAACGGAAAACGTCACCCGATCGGTTGCAGCGGGCAGTACCGTTCCGTTCGCGTCAACGATCGATGCGTAGACTATGGCGAGATCCGCGCCGTCGGCACACAACCGCAATCCGGCGGTATCGATGGCGACCGTGACGCCCGCCGCGGTTTCGGGAGTCCGCACGCTATGTGATATCACCACGTTGCCGCCGATAAGCCCGTCTGCCCTGAGGGTTCCCGCCTGGAAAGCTGGCAGGGAGAAGGTGAAGGTCGGTTTGCCGATGGCGGCGTAATTGTCGTCGGGGGTACGGGTCGCCACAAGGGTATTGTTCAGATAGAGCGATACCTGTTCGCAGTTGCTGAACACCCATACCGACGTAGCGGACGAACTCGTCCAGTGGCTTGCGATGAACACCGCGGGACCGGAGTTTACTCCAGGTATCACGATGGAAGGATCGCGCTGCGCACGGTAGCAGTAGTAGGAAAATTTGGGAATACGGAATACGTCGATCACCCCGCCCGAGCAGAGTGACCGGGCGTATTGCCGCATTCCGAAGTAGTCGTTGAACACCCAGACGGCGTCGAAGGCGAGCCACGACAGCTCATGGTTTTTGTTCATGCCCCAGACATGGTTTTCCGCCTGTTCGAGCAACCCTGATTCACCGTCGGCCCGCGTTCTGTTGCTGGTACTTTCGAATCCTCCCTCCTCCCAGTGGGCGTATTCGGAGATTCCGGCCGGTTTGCCGGTCGAATAGTCGCGTCCCCCCTGCTGCACCGCGGCCTGGTAGATATCCATGATAGTGTTGGCTTCCTGACCGGTGGTGAACATCTGATTTCCGGGGAACTCCTCGTGGGCGATCGTCTGTGCGCTGCCGGCGAAACTCTCGGGAGGATCGCTTTCATTGTGAACGCTCTCCCACATGATTATTGACGGATGATTCCGGTAGTACCGTATCATCGTGCGCAGGTCACGCAACGAGTTTTCAACAAAGGTGGTGTTCGAAAATCCGTTGTGCTGCCAGCCGACAAGCGACGCCTGAACGGCGATGCCGAGCCGGTCGCAAGCATCTAAAAATGCGGGGTGCTGCAGGTAGTGCGAAAGACGGACGAAATTGAATCCCCCCTCCTTCAGAAGCAATGCATCGCGGTACTGTCCCGAAACGGGAACCGCATTGCCGATGGCGCCGTAATCCTGGTGCCGGTTTGCGCCGCGGGTCAACAGTCGTTTCCCGTTGATGGTACACCCGCCCGACCGGGAAAATGCGATGGTGCGGATTCCGAAGGTCGTGACCAGCTCGTCCGCGGGGCGTTCACCGTCGTACACGCGGGAACGGACATGGTACAGATAGGGATTGTCCGGATGCCAGAGGTTCGGACCGGATATCGTGATGCGTTGCGTGATCATCGTATCTTTTCCGGCAGCGAGGGTACACCGGGCCTCAGTGGTCCCGACTTCCGCCGTCCCTCCCGAATCGAGCACTGCCGTTGCGAGGGTCACGCTGCGGGAATCGGCATATTCATTGATGATATGGGTTTTTATCTGCACCTCGGCCGAGCCGGTGCTTACCGAAGGCGTTGTCACGAAAACCCCGCCACCGGCGACCTTGTCGGCGAAAACCGGATCGGTGATATGCAACCGGTCGGTCACCAGAAGGTTGACGTACCGGTATAACCCCCCGTAGTAGTAAAAATCGGGTGCCGCATTACCCGGCGATACGTCTTCATTCACCCTGTTGTCAAGACGAACCGCACAGATGTTCTCCGCGCCGAACTGCAGCTCACCGGTAATGTCGAACAGAAACGGATTGTAGCCACCGAGGTAGCCGCCGATCCTTTTACCGTTGAACCAGACATCGGTGGACTGCATGGCCGCTTCGAATTCGATCAGGACCTTCCTGTCTTTGAATGATTCAGGAGGAACGAACGATTTACGGTACCAGCAGTACCCCTGGTAATAATCATAATCGGTATGATTCCGTGCGGATTCCAGTCGCGCGGTATGCGGCAGGCAAACCGTCTCCCATGCGGCATCATCAAATGTGACTGACGGCGCACCCCCGTTATCGCCACGATAAAATTTCCACAATTCACTGAAGTGCACTTTCTGCCGCGGGAATTGAGCGGAACCGGCGAAGGCCGGAAACGTCACAACGAGACCGGTACCGATGAAAAACAGTAAGAGCAGTTGCCGTATTTTCCGGCAATCGGGTAAGAGACCTGTCCGGTGAACGTTCCGGTTCAATGGGAACATGAGAATTCCTTTACGATACTTCCGATTTCTATCTGATGACGCCGGGTGATTCTGAACGTACCTTGACGATCCTGATCCCGAAAGGTGATACGCCGGTCTTTGAAAGGTCAAGTACCGCCCTTTCGGTAACGGTCCGGTAGATGACTCTTCCTTTGAGATCGTAGATGACAACAGTGACCGGGTTTTTGCCGACAGGTCCGCCCAGAGGGATAATGCCCGAACAGCTTCTGAGTATCCGTTCCGCCGGCATGACCGCGGTGCGGTGAGTTCCGGAACCGATCAACCGGTCCCGCAGCGCCGTGGAAGGTGGACCGACCTCGATTTCAACGGTTGCGGTCTTGAGTTCCGGTGAGGTTGCCGTGACCGTTATGGTTCCCACTGAAAGATTCACCTTAGCGAGGTTCATCGCGACACCCGACTGTGCCTTGAAAGGATTGTCGCCGATAAGGGTGCCGGGTCCCGACACGTCGAAGGTGATCGTGTTACCCGTGTAGGGAATATAGGTACCGTTCGCATCGACGACTTCGGCGATCACCCGGCTGAAATCACCGCCGTTCGCCTCAAGTTTCACGGGATCCGCCGTAAGTCTGATTGCCGCAGCGCTTCCCGGCGTATGCGCGGTGTCCCGAGCGACCACCACGTTACCGATGAGACCTTCCGCGGTCAGCATGCCTGCCTCAAAAGCAATGTTTTCAAAGGTCGTTACACCGTGCGAGAGGTTCAACGTGGTTGCCGGGCCCTGAGTGGCGACGAGAGTACCGTTCCTGTAGAGTCGTACCTGTTCACAGTTATGGTACACGTCCCGGTTGGCGGGAGACCCGCTGGTGTACCAGTTGGCAAGTTTCAGAAACGGATGGACGGAACCGTCATAATTGTCGGCGGCACTCTGGCTTTTATAAAACCAGAAAGCGTATTTCGGATAGTGCATCAGGTCCATGACACCATGAAACCGTATGCTTCCCCCGGTATAATAATCGAACGCGCACCAGCCCATACCGCCGTGCACCCAGGCACCGCGGTCCCGGGCTTCCGCCGTCATTTCCGCATGGCGCCACGCGTGATAGAGCAGGTCCGATTCCGAATTAGTCTGGCGGTTCGAGTACTCTTCAAAGGTATGGCCGGTATGTTCGGTGTTGATATACCCGTAGGCCGTGTTGTCGGGATTCGACGTGGGGATGCTGCCGGGTGTAAACTGGTTGTCCCCGTAGATGTCATAAATGTTGCTGCCCGCGCCGACCGGATGCTGCCACCCCGCGCGTGCGGCGGAAGTCATTCGTGTCGGATCCTCCTGGTGACAGAGATCGTTGAGCGGCTGCTCGATGGACGGATCGGAAACCGCCTCGTTGATCGCGGGAGCCCATATCGCGACACAGGCATGGTTTCGTGCCGTGCGGACCATGAACCGCGTTTCGTCGTAATGACGTGACCGCCATGTCGCATCGGTGGAAGGCAACCCTTCGTTGTTGCAGCAGTGCCAGCCGGGAGTCTCGACCCAGATCAGAATACCGAGGCTGTCACAGGCGTTCATGAATTCGTCGTCCTGCAGATAGTGCGAACAGCGCACGAAATTGCAGGAGGCATCTTTGAGAATCTCGGCATCGCGGCGCTGCTGAATATTAGGGACGGCATGGCCCACAAACGGCCAGGTCTGATGGCGGTTGAGCCCGAGCAGTTTCATGGAGATCCCGTTGCACCTCATGCCTTCCGTCCTGGTGAATTCAACCGAACGTATACCGATTCTCGTGGAGTAGCGATCCACTGCTTTATCGCCGTCGTAAACAACCGTGTGCACGGTGTACAGGTAGGGAGCCCAGGGATACCAGAGTGTCGGACCGGATACGGTGATGTTCTGGGAAAAACGGGTAACGCCCCCGACGGGGAGCTCCTCCACCGGACTTTCAGCGCTTTGCACCGACTGACCCGAAGCGTTCGTAACGGTGGTTACCACCTTGCCGTTAACACTTGCGGAAGAGGCGTTTTTCACCCAGCTCTGCACCGAAATGATGGCGGATGAAGTGGAAACATCCGAAAAGGAGATAAAATGCCCCCCCTGATTTTTCCAGTCATCAGCCCAGGTGTGTATGCCTTCCGGTATGTAGACCTTGTCGGTGACGATCAGCCGGACGTCGCGGTAAATTCCTCCGTACATTTCAAAATCGATCGTCGAACCGTCGGGCTTTTCCGGCGGTACCTGCTTCTGGTACGAATTATCCAGGCGTACGGCGATGACATTTTCATCGGATCCGAAGTTGCAGTAATTGGTGATATCATAACAGAAAGGTGAAAAACCGCCGTAATGGGTCGTAAGTTTCGTGCCGTTGATCCAGAATTCGGCGACGGTCATCGCGCCTTCAAAACAAACCGTGATCTCTTTACCCTGAAATGCCGTATCATCGAGCGTAAAGTGTTTTCGGTACCAGCCGACACCCCGGTAATAGTTTCCACCGGTGATCGGGACGTTCTGAAAATTATGCGGCAGATGTATCGTTTCCCAGGCATTATCATTGAATGCCGGTGTATTCGCACCCGGAACGTCGGAACGGGTAAACCGCCATTCTCGGTTCATGTTGATTTTCATCCGCGCTGTCGCGGGAGGCTCAAAGGCGGAGATATTCAGGAACAAGGTCAGAATGATCAGGAAAAATGCGGATACGCCGGAAACCGGGACAGATGAAACCATCGGGCTTCTCCTGGTGTAAAGTAAATGAATTTTCTTTCGGTCGGTAATTATCAGTGCCATAGCCATACCCTGTCTTATCACATGAATGGCTGTCATTCGGCATTTCAGCATATAAGAGGAAGTGCCTCATTCTAACTTTGCTGGACAGATGTTCCGTATTTTTTCTTTTGTTCGCACATTCCTGATCCCTGCTGAAAATGGGTTTTTTACCGCCATAATCGACGGTACCTGTTTCATGTGTATATACTAAAAATTCCGGTTAGGGAGATCTGTCGGTAGTTCCGATTACAACAGGAAATGTACCATAGAAGCACCCGCAATAAAAATGCTGACGATATGCTGGTACCGATTCAATATATAAGGAAATAAAGACAAGAAGCAAGGGGCGGGGCAGGGTGGGGGAAGTTCTCTCACCCTCCGTTTTTCCGTCGTTTGTCTTTCACGAACACGCGGTTGTCACGCCGTTCGATCTCGAAGAGACCGATAGCGGCGATGAGATCGCTGAGTTTCGAGAATCCGTAATTGCGCGGGTCGAAATCGTTGGCGGTTTTATTCATGAAACTTCCCACCGGACCGAGTTGCGCCCAGTCGGACCCTTCGGATTCATTGTTGGCGGTAATCGCCTCGCGGATCAGTTGCACCAGTTTCGTATCGTTGCGCAACTCCTTCGCGGTAAGGCGTTTGATGACCGCCGGCCCTTTCGTGTCGTCCTTTTTACTGAATACTTCGGTGTAGATGAACCGGTCGCAGGCGCTCACGAAGGCTTTGGGTGTTTTATGCTCACCGAATCCGTACACCCGCAGACCCGATTCCCGGATGCGCGAGGCGAGGCGGGTGAAGTCGCTGTCGCTTGATACGATGCAGAACCCGCTGAAGTGTCCGGTATAAAGCAGGTCCATCGCGTCGATGATCATGGCGCTGTCGGTGGCGTTCTTGCCGGTCGTGTAACTGAACTGTTGTATCGGTTGGATTGAGTATTCGAGCAGTACTTCTTTCCAGGAGGCAAGCTGGTTTGAGGTCCAGTTGCCGTAGATCCGTTTGACGCTTGCTATTCCGAGACGGGCGACTTCGGCGAGAAGACCCTCGATGATGGCCGGGTTGGCATTGTCGGCATCGATAAGTACCGCGAGTGGAGCGGTCTGGTGGTTTTCTTCCGGGGGCATTTTCAGTCCTTTCGGGTGAGCACCGACGGGATCAATGGTGTCGGCGTGACGTGTTAATCCGGATATACGGAAACATATCCTTCCCTGTCAGCCATTATACATCGATGCCAGGGCTTTCAAAGGTACCTGGTCGGTACTTCCGTCCAATATACTTCCTGATACCGGTACGCATATTCGAAAACGGTTATTCGGTAACGTCGATACAATGCCATAGGGTACCAAAGCGATCTCTGCTGCCTTTTTCCGGATGGTACCGGTTGAATACTGCTGCATGTTTTCCGGTACTAAAAGTGTACGCGATGACGAATAGGGGTGAAAGCGACCGAGTGGAAGACCATTAAAATGGCACACGGTGCAATGCGTTCGGCCATGAATATTATCAGGGAAGATAAAGACAAACGGGCGATTTACGAAGAAGCGCTCGATATCATGGCCAACGACCTCGATACCAAAGTGGGTGAAATGCAGCGGTTAATGGAGGTAAGCCAGAACTTTCTCGATGGCGTTGATCTCCAGAATGGCGTATTTGAAGAAAAGGGCCTCGAGATGCTTGAAAAATGGGAAAAAGACGTCGATTCCTGGCTGCTTGGTGACGAAAAAGGAAAGCTTATCGCCGACGCGGCCGATAGCCAGCAGGTGCTCGATATCGATTCACCCGTTGCGCAGAGTGCTGCGCATACCAACCGGTATTCGGAACTTTTCAACTAAAATTTTCGCTGAAAGGATACAGCCATGGCTCGTACGAAAGTGAAACCACTCACAAAGATTCTCGGTCTGGTGGCCATCGGTGTCATCGTCTGGTTCGGCTTCAGATATCTCAATCAATCAGGGATTATCAATCAGATCGCCCCCCAAAAAGGTGGTGCGGTATCTGCCGGCGGTGAAAAGCTGAAAAAAAACGAAGCACAGGATGTCATCAAAGTGTGTGTGGTCACCTGGGGCGGATATGCCGGCGGTCAGTTCTTCAACGGCGGGTTCAAGGCCTCCAAGGAATCCCGGTACTATAAAGAGTATGGTATTCTGTTGTAGAGGTGCGTTCCGCAATTGACGCGGCTTCCATGTTCAAGGCCGGAAGTGTTGATGCTGCGGTGGTATGGAGCCCCGATGACGACGACTGTGTTTCGAAGATCGCGGGGGCGAAGAAACTGAAATCCACCCGTGAGGCGACCCATATCATTGCCGATGTCGAAAACGTCTATGTGCAGACCGCCTATACTCTGGGAGCGAAGAAACATCAGATAATCTCTTCCGTATTCGTGCCGGCGGTGCTCTCCAGAGTGCTTGACGATACAAGAATTTTCGTGGCGATTGCCCGGAGTCTGGTGGCTGATCCCGAAATATTGCTGATGGACGAACCGTTCGGTGCGCTTGACCTCGATACACGACCTCAGATGCAGGATCTTCTCCGCGAAATCTGGACGAAACTTCAGTCGACTATCGTGTTCGTGACGCACGATCTTCCGGAAGCCGTCTACCTGGCCGACGAAATCCATATCATGCGTGCATGTCCCGGAATGATCGTCGAAAAAATAGATGTCAATCTGCCGCTGCAACGGGAACGATCCCTCAAACATTCTTCGGTATTCATGAATATCGTTCATGATGTCGAAAACAGAATGATTGAAATTCAGAATTTCATGGATGAAGAAAAAAAGCAGCAGGAGTGAAACCGCTGGAGTGCAAGGCAATCATTCCCTTCGGGGATGATTCGTTTGAACCATACCCGTAAACCATCCGTTATCTTCCCGCGGAATGTCCCATCAGTGAAATATACCAGTCGAGAATATCGGTTCCGTAAAGGACTGCAACCCAGATTCCGCCGCCGAGAAACGGGCCGAAGGGAATCTGATGCTGTGAGTTGATTTTCCGGAGTACCATGAGTGCGATACCGTAAACGGAACCGATCAGCGCGCCGAATATGATGGCGAGCAGTACATTCTGCGCTCCCCAGAGAGCTCCGGCTGCTGCCATGAGCTTGATATCCCCGCCGCCCATCGCGTCTTTTTTCAGCAGTATCGTCCCGATCCATCCGACTGCATAGAGCGATCCGCCGCCGGCGAGTATGCCGAAGAGGCTCGAAAGCGGGGTGAGCGGACCGGGAACGAAGGCAACCGCGATCGCGCATGTGAAAAGCGAGAGGGAAAGCCGGTCGGGAATAATATAATGTTGCAGATCAATTACCGAAATGGGAATGATCAGCAGCAGAAACAGTACCTGTAATGCGAGATCCGGTACCTGTATCCACGTAAGTGGAACTCGGGGTACGATAATCAGCAACCAGATGACAAATGCCGCTCCGCCGGTGACAAGTTCAACCACGGGATACATGATTGAAATCGGCGCTTTGCAGAAACTGCATTTCCCGCGGAGAAACAGAAAACTCAGTACCGGAATATTATACCACGGTTTGAGTGGCGTATTGCACGATGTGCAGTGTGAGGAGGGCCAGAGTATCGATTCGTTTCCCGGTATGCGGCAAATGAGCACATTGAAGAATGAACCGAGTATCAGGCCGAATATCACCGCGAATAGGGAAAACAGTACCGTCATTTATTTTTCCTGCTCTTGTCACGTGCCTTTTTTGCCGAATCGACCACTGCCTTGAAGGTGTCGAATTTTTTCTTTGCCTCTTTTATTTCCTTGTTCGGCGACGATAAAGAGCCGCCACCGAATATGGTAGTTACTTTTGACTTTTTTTGCAACAAACTTTTAAGCGAGAAGGAATCCGGCAGCGCCGTATAGGTGCGGAAGACGATCGAGTGTCTGAAATCAGTACGGATCCGCTTCAGGGGGAGCGATGCGATGGACAGACAGGCGACATAGGCGATCAGGAGTACCTTGAGCAGGCCGATGATACCACCGGCAAGACGGTCGACCAGTCCGAGAGGCGTCAGGTGCACCACTTTTTTAATGAACCACCCGATCGTGATAATACCCGCCGCGCAGGCGATGTATATCAGAATAAAGGAGACACCGTTTTTAATATGCAGTTGCAGCGGCAGTTTGCTGATTGGTGCGATAGCCGAGAGACGATGATAATAGAGGAACGCGACAATGCACCCGGCGATCATTGCCGCCAGGCGGATGACTTCCCCGATGAGTCCCCTTCTGATCCCGGTGAAAATGAAAACTGCGGCGATGATAGCCAGAAGTATATCGAAGGCATGCATGAGCGTCAGGAACCTGTGGCTGGAATGAAGGAGACGGAGGCTATCGGTGACAAAAAGCACGGGCGGGAATGTCCCGCCCGGAAACAATACAACCGGTAATGGTCCGGATTATTCGTCCTCAAGAATTCCGACAACGTGCTTGTCTTCCAGAATGAAAATTTTCTGATTGCGTTTTTTGTAGATCCATTTCTCCTGCAGTGCCCATGGCTGTTGTACCTTTTCCTGCTTGTAGGGTTCGCCGAGCAGAAAGTAGAGTGTCTCCTGTTTGATGCCGATCTCAAAACGGCCGTCGTAGATGCAGGATTTGTCAATTTCAGGAAGATCCGGATGCGCCTGAATGTACTGGTCGATTTCCTCCTGGCTCGGTTTGATGAAATCTTTGGTGACGGTGCACCCGGCGAGAAACAATCCGGCGACAAACAACAGTTTAACCATTCTGGATTTCATGTTCGAACTCCTGTTCAGTTGAGTAGATTTTTACCAGTTTGTTCAGTCCGACAACTTCTAGTACATCACGAACATATTCATTCGGTTCAATCAGCGCGAGAGAACCGTTTTTTTTTCGAAGGGTGTTATGACAGTAAATCAGAACATTAAGTGCACCGCTGTCGAGATAGGTCACCTTGGCAAGGTTCATGGCGACATAAAACAGATTTCTCTCGAGGAGTGTATTCACATACGATTTTAAAACGATTGAATCTTTTAACCGGTCGATTTTTCCCGCTATATCGATGATATGAAAGTGATTCGAGTCTCTCCCGCCAATATCCATTTTTTGAAAACCTCGTACACACGGTTGCAACAGCGTTTAAGCGTTAATATTTCTATAATATAATATCGACAGAGGCTTTATCGTACAATTAATTAAACCTTGATTTGAACCGCTCTACAGCAGATACGGTAAAAGCATCCAACCGTAATGAAGCGCATAGGCGGCTATTCATTTTCATTCCGGGGTATCGGGACGGAAGAAATAACGCATATCAAGGTCACGACAGGGTGAACACTCCCGATTCCCTGTGTTGTTTCGCCTCATCGAGTTTCCGTTCGATACGTCGGAGAAAATCGATCGAGGAATCGTTATCGGTACTTTGACCTACCGACAGCAGGGAATTGATTCCCTCCTTGAGCGAACTCAATCGTCCCGTCCGCTGAAATATCTGCATCCTGATCCGCTCCGCAAGCTCCTTCGCTTCACGCTGATTAGTATTGGGAAGTATCAGAAAAAATCGGAAATCAGACAATCGAGTAAGGAAATCGACCGTACGAATGGTTTTTTTGATAATGTTGACAATGGTACTGAATACGTTATCGTTTATCGGTACCGGTTCGGTGGTTGATACCTCGTCGGAGGAGGTATCGATATCGAGCATGATGACCGAAAGTGCATGTTTATACCGTTTTGCCCGTAACATCTCTTCCTTGAGTTTTTCAAGATGGTAGCCTCCCTGCGGATAGATGGTTTCACTGGTAACAGCGGAGGTGGATGGCTTTTTCTCCGGAGCCGGAGGCGATATTTTGAAGAGCATGTCGATGGGGGACTGATATTCGAAGTAGTCGATTGCCGCTGTTTGAATGCCGACGGTACGGCCGAGTTTCTGCTGCAGTGAAATTTTATGTTTGAGTATCTGCTTCCAGCAGGTCAGCGCTTCCTCATACGGAACCGCGTTTCCGGTCAGCTTCTGGATAAGTGTCGCGAACGGGTGATGCGGACTGACCGGATCTTCGATAAAACAGCGTTTGATGAGTGCGAGGGAGCGCTGGTCAGATGAAACTAGTGGATCTTTAATGTATTGCTGAAACCCGGTAAAGGGCAGTTCCTGGGTCATAGTCGTTTTTTCCGGTTGCCACAGTTGCCGCAGCGCACATTCCGGTTTACCTTCAACTGTGGAAAACAGAATCAGTAAGTGTTTACACGTGTAGCATGACGGTGCGGTTCAATAAATACTATATTTTCAGCAGTTATTCAATCAAAATATGTGGATACCGGTGGCTCGGGTGCATATGGCCTTTACCGGACACGAATTGACGGAGTGGTGTCGCACCTTGACGATTGCTTCCCGGCGACATCCGTGATCCGGCAGTTTTTATGGTAAGGCTTCTTCCTTGCGGAAATGAGCCGGGTGATATTTCTGTGCGATTTCCTTGCCGCGTCTGATTCAAAACCAATAGACTCCTTGCTCCGCGCGGGAGGATTCACTCCGGAATCGTAACCTGGTGTATGGATAACGTTGAGTAACCGTATTCCGAGCGGATATTCCGTGGGGGCTCCGGTTCGTTTCAGGTCGCAGCCTGTATCCTCTGGTTCCTTTTACTTCGCCGGAGTTATTTTCTGCAACGGGCAGGACCGACCGGTATTTTCGGGAGTATCAGTAGATGAGTGATAAAAAAGCGGTTATAATCGTGTTGCTGCTGGGTGCAGGCCTCCTTCAATGGACACCGGCTCAGGTCCGTAGTCCTGATCAGCCTCAGGATTCACTTACCCTGGCGCTGTGCAATAATCCGGAACAGATCGTATCACGGCGATCCGGTGATTTCAGAATTGATTACTATATGGGTGAAACGCAGCTGAATATGAAAACCATGAATGGTTTTCTGAGTCTCAACAGTGCCAGTGCACCCTATTTCCGTCAATTCAGGGCACGCCGGTTCGGCGGAATCGGTATCGTTGTCGCGGGCATCGGATTGGTTGTCGCCGACGGATTCATCAAAGAACCGGAATTTCCGGTTTACGCCCTGGGCGGGGTCGCGACCGCCATCTGGGGGCTCACGTTGTTCGTCGGAGCAAACGACAAATTCAGACTTGCCGTATATCACTATAACCGGAATATCTGCAAGATCAAATGAACCGTACACTGTTGCCGTCATCTGCGTGAGGATTTCCGTCATTAAAAATTATTGAACGCCCCGTTTTTCAACACCTTTCGGGCTCCATGAAAACTTGCGATTGAACACTGCCCGAATCTATGATACAATTTAGCCTGATAACTGTTCCCATCGTCATACAAAACCGGTCAAACAACTGTCACATCCATTCCAAGGTACGGTTGCAGCACGTACGAACATAGAGAGAAAACCGGGTTCAGGGTGGAGAAGAAGGGGCACACTGCTGCAGCAGCAGTTTTATTCATTTTAGTTGTCATTACCGTTTCATTTGCGGAGGAACCTGAAAAACGGCGGCCGTTTTCCATTCCCTTGCCGCTGGTGACGGTTCTTTACGATGAAAACAACCAGTTCGTCGAGGCGTTCGTCACGTTCAACAACACCAGTGAAGGCTGGGCAATCGGGATGGTCGATGACCGTTACGTGAAGGATACACGCCGTGAACGGGTCGACCATTTCTACCGTGAACGGGTCAACAGTGCCTACCGGATTTCAACTTTCGAAGCCGGTGTTCTTGAGAAGGTAGGGAAGAAATTCGAGGAATCTCTGTTGCTCTACGAACGGTACCTTAAAGGAGAACGATGGGGAAGACTGCTCTACCTCGACAGCTATTATCCTTCTTTTTTCCGGAGTTTTTTCTATCTGTATTGCGGTGCCCACAATTCAATGAGCGCCCTGCCGAAAGTGACACGGGTTGCCGATTCATTATATGAGGAATCGACGGAATCCCCGCTGAGTGACCGGCGTATCTCAACCTGGCGGGCCAATCCCGAACAGGTAATGAAGCTTCGCATCGCCGCCAAGGAGCTTGCCTTTCAGATGAAAAACTGGCGTCAGAAAGTGATCCGTAACCCGGAACTCGATTTCCGTCAGGACCGTTCCAAAGCGTTCCGGGAGTCCTATGAACTCTTCATCCGTCTTTATTTCAACCTTCCTCCCGCATCGGTCATTAAAAAGAAAATTTTCTGATTACCGCTTTATCATCGTTCCCCCGAAAACCCGAAAATGTTACGGCTCTTGTCTGAACCGGGTCAAAAGTACATTTTTTGAGCTGAATGAGTACCGTCATCGAAAAATACGGTAATCATCCGCAATAAGGCATGCATGCTAGTTCTGATCACCCCGAGGAGGACGGTTGCTGCAGTCGCTGCCGGTATATCAGCATCGCGAAGAGATCATTACCGCTCTACAAAAGCGGCAGGTGGTTATCGTTGCGGGAGAGACCGGGTCGGGAAAATCGGTCTGCCTGCCCATTATTTGTCGCGAAGCAGGATACGGCTCACGGGGAAGAATCGCCGTAACACAGCCGCGCAGGATCGCTGCGGTGTCGCTGGCTACCTATGCCGCATCGCTTTCCGGAATTGCCCCGGGTGAATCCGTCGGGTACCGGGTCCGATATCGTCACTCCGTACGGCAGACATCCCGGATCGTTTACATGACCGATGGAATCCTGCTCGCTACCCTTGCCGATGATCCTCAGTTGACGCGGTACGATGTCGTCATTCTTGACGAAGCGCATGAGCGGTCGGTGAACATCGACTTTCTGCTCGGCTACCTGCGCATGCTGCTGGGCCGTCGTCCCGATCTGCATCTGATCATTGCCTCGGCAACGCCCGATATACGTCTGTTCGAGCGGATATTCAACGGGGCTCCGGTTATCTCCGTAACCGCAGCCGTTTTTCTGTTGACGTGCGGTATTGTCCCGTGATCGCTCTCTGGAAAGGATCCAGTATCGATTCGTTCATCGAGGGTGCGTTGAGGGCGACAGAAGAGATCATTGCCTCCGGCAATGAAGGAGATATCCTTCTGTTCATGCCGACGGTCGACGACGTGATGGAAGCCGTGTCACGTCTGCGTCACCGGCTTCCACCTTCCGGTACCGCCGTTTTTCCTCTTCATGGCAGACTGGTGCTGGAGCAGCAGAAGCGGGTGTTCGCACGTTTTGACGGAAGAAAAATCGTGGTCGCCACCAACATCGCTGAAACGTCGCTCACGGTACCCGGTATCAGGTTCGTGATCGATACCGGTCTGGCGCGGGTACTGCGGTATGAACCGGGGGCAGCAATCACCCGCATGCCGGTGGAACGGGTATCGAAAGCATCGGCGGACCAGCGCTGCGGCAGATGCGGGCGGGAACGTGACGGGGTCTGCATCCGGTTATACTCCGAGCAGGATTATCTGTCGCGGTCCCGTTTTACCCTGCCGGAAATAAAACGTGCCGGACTTGCCGGGCTGCTGCTCAGGATGGCGGCATTGCGGCTAGGAAATCCGTGGCGGTTCCCGTTTCCGCAACGACCGGCATCCGTGGCGATCAAGGAGGGGTATCGGAAGCTGCAGGATATCGGAGCGATCGACAGAAAAAAGAATCTTACGGGAGCGGGGCGGACGATGGCCCGTTTTCCGCTTGATCCGCCGGTTGCACGCATGTTGCTCAAGGCGAAACAGGCAGGGGTCGTTCCGGAAGTAATGGTGATTGCAGCGGCGCTCTCCGCTCAGGAACCGCTCTGCGGTATCGATGGCGAAACCCGGAATATTCCGCGGGAGCTGATGTATCAGGGGTCTGATTTCTGTACCTACCTGAAGGTCTGGAACAGGTTGCGGGCGGTCAGTCGGGGAAAAGGATACCTTCCGTGGGGGCGCCTGAAGACATTTTGTGAAAAATACGGATTTCAACCATTGCGGATACGGGAGTGGACGGATGCGTATGGACACATCAGAAGAATATGCAATGATCTGCCGGACTTTCCCGATGCCGATGAACCGCTCCCGCCGGTACGTACCGACAGGGCTGATGCCGTTCACCGGTGCCTGCTTGCGGGACTGGTGCACGGTGTCGCGGTTCGTACCGGTTCGGGGGTGTACGAGGGTATCGGGACAGGTGAAATAAGAATCGCGTCGTCGTCGGTTACCGCTCGTAAACAGTTCCCCTGGCTGCTGTTTCACGAGATCGTCGATACCGGGAGAATATACGGAACCAGGGCCGCCGCCATCGATCCGAAGTGGATCGAGGAACTCTTCGCGCAACAGTGCACCTACCGGCATGAAGATCCGCTATATGATCCGGTGTCCGGAAATGTTTCCATCCGGGAGGAGGTGTATTTCCGGTCGCTGCCACTGATCCGCAACCGGATGGTTGATTGTGTCACGGTCGACCGGGAATGCGCGCGCGAGGTGTTCATCCGTGAAGCACTCACCGGAGAAGAGCTCAGCGACCGGTATCGATTCATCACCGTCAACCGGGAGGTGCGGCAATCGGTCCGTGATGCCGAACGCAAACTTCGACGAAGCTTTTATGCGGGTGACGAGGCGGTGTCGGCATTTTATGAGGAACGGGTACCTGCGGCATCACGGAAGGAATTCGATACGTTGCTGCGTGCGCGGGGCGGCGATGCGTTTCTGATACTTCCCCGGGAACTACTGCTGACAGAACCGTTGCCGGACAACATGGATGAGTATGCAGACATGATTGCCGTCGCATCGTACCGTCTGCCCGTGGGGTGGGTTCATGCTGAAGGAGACAGTACCGATGGAGCGACCGTGAGGGTGCCCGAACGGTTGGCGTCGACGCTTCCGTTGCATTACTGGGAGTGGCAGTTGCCGGTACTTGTACGGCAACGAACGGAAATGCTGGTGGCACGTCTTACGGGGTTGTTGCTTGCCCGTTCGTTCGATCCTGCCGACGTTGTTGACGCGCTCAATGGACTCACGGTGCTGCCTGACAGACCGTACGGAACAGCTGTCGCCGGTGTTCTCGAAGAGCAATTCGGTATACCGGCCGCAACCACCCGGAGTACACTTGCGGAACTGCCGGCGTATGTATGGATACGGCTGGTGGTAACCGATGTCGGGAATGTCGGTATTCATGATTTCCGACCGCCGTTTGCAACGGGGCATGCTGTCGGAAGTACTCAGGAGACGGTTGTATCGGTACTTTCTCCGATTACCGACGGTTTACACCGCCAAATTCAGGACCGGTGGGAAAGTATACGGTTTCTTGAACCACTTCCGTGTACCTCTCCGGCACAGCAGGTTCCCTGTATCGTATACGTTGCTCTGCGGTACGGTGAAGGGGGAGCCGGGACGGCGGTATATACCTCACGGCACGGGGCCGTCACCGCCCATGCCGAGGTACTTCGTCGGCTTTGTGAAGAACGGTGCGCAGAGGAGATCGCCTGGGCGATTGAAACACTCCTGCTGCCGGAGTCACTGGTACGAAACGCGGCGGTTCCCCGTGAACGTCTGCATGAATCGGCGGTACGACTGTTTGAACGGTATGTCTGTCAACTGCCCCGTGAACTGCCCTGTTCGGATGAGGCATTCGAAACGATGGCCGGTGCCGCTTTGGAGCGTTGTAAGGAAGGTGCCGGAGTGGTGGCGTGTCTGCTGGAACGTACTTTTGCGGCTATTGACCGATGCAAAATTGTTCTGGTCAGACAACGCACCCGGTATTCCGCCTATCGGTATGAACCGCTTCACCATGAACTGGAACAGGCGCTCGACCGTTACCGTGAGACACTTTTTTCCACAACCGCCGGTAGTTCGTACATCATGCATCTGCCCGAGTACCTCGAAGCATTCTCTCACCGCAGTACCGCCGCATTTCTCGATACCGCACTGTACCGATCCGTCATGCGTGAGGTTCATGCCGCGGAAACCGCTATCGACCAGTGTGAAGAGCAGGACGATTACGTGACGGTCATTGCGCGCGAAGAGCTGCGGGAGATGGTCGAACAATATATTATAGGTCAATTTACCGGAGGTGTGGGGGGGCGTGGTGTTCCCGTTACGGCCGAAGATCTTTCCCGATGCCGGTTGCGGCTGGAAGAGGTGTCGTCGGAGGAGATGTGGTGATATCGATACAACAGGGGCGGAAGGACGGGTTTCGGATTCGCCCGTGAAACGAGCCCTTGCACTCTGGTCACCGCTTGTACTCCACCTGATCACGGAAACGGCGGTGAAACCAGCCGAACCAGTGTTCCGGCCAGGTGCGGATCTGCTCCGAGAGAATATCGTTGTGCGTTTTCTGGTAAGCGGTCACGATTTCAGCTTCGGAACATCCGGAAAGGTCTGGTTCGGGGACGGTGTATGTCGGGATATCGTAGGTACCGTCGGGCTGCATGATAGCGGTGATTGAAACAACGCTGCATCCTGTTTTACGGACGAGTCCTGCCACCGTACGCACGGTATTCGCCTCTTTTCCGAGAAAAGGCACGGGGGTTCCGTGATGTCTGCCGAATTGATCGATGAGAATAGCGATGATTCCGTTGTTTCTGAGTACTTCAAGCATTTTCCGCAATGCCTGATCCGTATAAATGGTCGAAACCGCCGATGCGGTCCGTTTTTCAAGAAGCCACCTGTCGACAATGGAATTGTGCATGTTTTTTGCGATAACATGAAGTCGTCCCATGCGTTCTCCGAAAACGGTGGCAAGCATTTCCCAGTTGCCGAGGTGCCCCAGAATCACGATGGTACCTCTTCCAAGCTGCAGCAGCGGATCGATTTTATCAAAATCGTGTACCCTGTAGTTCGGCAGCGGCCGGATGGGGCGTAGAAAGTCGACGGCATATCTGCCGATATTCCGGTAGAGCGACTTTGTGATACGGATCTGCTCGTCAGTATCCCACAGGCCCACATATTCAAGATTCGTTTTTACGGTCGAACGGTAAATGCCGAGACTATGGAGCAGCATGCCGACCCATGAGCCAAGACGAAGTGCCAGCGGTCTCGGCAGGAATGTCAATAAAAGTTGCACAACCCGCAGGAGCAGGTATTCAAATACATGGCTGATTGAAGTTGATGGTTTCGGCATGAATAGGCACAGATTTCAGGCGCACTGTACTTGCGGATAGCGGTATTCCATTTCCCTGTTCTACAGAGAATTCAGAATCCAGGAGTCAGAATCCGGAATTCTTAGTACCTGCGGTAAAAATTCAAACATCTTAAAATAACACATTTCCGGCATACTGAGGAGGGAAGCTGAATTATCGAAACTTATTCCGGCAAACGTGTCGACAAGAGTGCTCACCGAAAAAATATCAATTAAAAGATAATAATGGCTTAAATACAATAAAAAAGGATATATATGCTCACCAGTTGTGAGCGGAAAATGGTTGCAATCGCTTGGCATTCCGGTAGAACCATGCTATATTGAAAGTGTAGAGGAGAATATAAGGTGAGTATCGGTAAGCGGAAAAAACAGTATGAGGGTGAACAGGGAAAAACGGAAGTCCCCTTGCCCGATCTGTTTGCCTATCTCGATTACCGGAAGTTTCTGCGGGATTACTGTGCGGCGAAACGGGCGAAGAATACCTGGTTCTCCTACCGGTATCTCTCCGGTAAGGTAGGAATTAAATCGGGCGGGTTTTTCTCGTGGGTACTGCAGGGAAAACGGAATATATCCGGAAAGCTCGTCTACGATCTGGCAGGTTTTTTCGGATTCTCCCGTCCGCAGACCGCCTACTTTGAACAACTCGTCGCCTTTAACCAGGCGAATACTCATGAGGAACGTAAAAACGCTTTCGACAAGCTGCTTTCGATGCGGCGCGGGAGTGTCAGACCGGTGGGTGAAGAGCAGAGTGAATTCTACCGGATCTGGTATTATTCCGCCCTCCGCGAACTGGTGAGTATCTATCGGATTACTGATGAGACTGTCGGAGAAGTGACATCGGTCCTTTCGCCCACGGTAAAGAGTGCCGAAGTGGCGAAGGCACTTGCACTGCTGGTGCGACTCGGGATGCTGCGAAAAAACGAATCAGGAGTGTATGAGCGATGTGCTACGGTGGTATCATCGAAAGAGCAGGTTCCGCTGGTAGCGCTCCACGATTATCAGATCGCTTGCATGGAGCTGGCGAAGGAGGCGCTTGACCGGTTCGGAAAAAACGAGCGGGAACTCTCGACCGTAACCATGAGTATCGACAACGATGCGTATATGCGTATCATCGAGCGGCTGGCGATGTTCCGGGCCGAGGTGATGGAGATCGCCCGTTCTGTTGATAAACCGTCACGGGTGATGCAGCTCAATCTGCAGTTTTTTCCGCTCTCCCGTCAGAAAGATGGGGGACGTCATGCATAGGGAATCTGTCGGATTACTTACATTCATTGTGCTGCTCTGCAGCTGTACGCAGCCGCCGGTAGGCAGTGGAGGCGGAGCGTCGGAAACGGTTGCCACGGTTACACCCTATGAACAGGGACTGCAGGTGTCGGTGAGCGGTGACGGCAGCTTCAGCGTGCAGGCGGCGGTGTATCATTCGGACTATACGGCTACTGATACAACTCATTTCCGTGATACGTCGATACTGACGAACGATGTTTCCGAATGGTCTCTGGGGGTGCTGTCCGACAGCGTATTCATCGTGTACGTGATGGATGCCGCACATGGGAAGGGCGCCGCTTTCCGGTATGACAACCGGCCAGATTCTTCCCGCGGATCCCAGACGAAAAAACTTACTGCCTTCGGTGGAATAACGGGTATCGTTACCATTACTTCGCTGGAAACCGGTGACACCACCGTGCCCGTCGGAGAGCGTATTGTGGTTCCCGGTTCGTCCTTCAGTACGATTGTCGGGGATGGTGGAGAATACCGTCTCTCCGGTCTTCCCGAAGCCACTTATACGATCCGTATCGCCATAGAACGTAAAATATATATAAGGAATGGACCCGCTGATACCGTGACCGTCTCCGGAGACCGTATCAGCACGTTCGATCTGCATCTTACCAATTGAAAACTACAAGGAGGGTTCCTATGCGGAATTATTTGCTTGCAGCAGTGTTGCTGGCGGGGATACTGCCCCGGTTACCGGAAGCATGTGTCGATCCCCTGAGCCCGTGGGAGGTAGGGGTTATATTCACCGACGGGGAACAGTGCATCCCGGAGCTGATCGAGGATGCTGCATCCGATGAAAACTGTTACATCAAAACCTGCATACAGGTGGAAGCGTATAAGGGACAGGCTATTCTCAAGGGAGAAGCGGGCAGTGGCGTACAGGACCAGTTGACCATAAACGGAGTTTCCGTTTCGATTAATACCCTTCTTATCGCCGTGACGTACGGCGGCGGTTGCAGAGAGCATCTGTTTAAACTGTACCACGACGGCTCTATCCTTATTTCGCAACCGGGGCAGGTGAATCTGTATCTTTCGCATGATGCAAACGGGGACGACTGCAAGGCTCTGATGCACGATACACTGCTGTTTGATCTGACCTCACTCGGTGACACAGCACCGCTCGGCATACGGGTGTATGCACCCGCTGCACAGGAGTCGTATTCCGAACAGCCGCTCTGGACGCCGGCGTCGGGCCTGAAAACGCAACAGTGTTCCTACAAGTTCAGGAGTGTATCTTCACCGGCAATCATGACACATGTCGGGATTTTTGATGGACCGTTCGAGAGCGGAATGACCGATTACCGTGTACTGCTTATTTTTGACACGACCGCTGCAGAACCTTCAAATGAGGTAAAAGCAACCGCACTAGCCGCCGAACTGGATCGTCTTGCTGCGATTGGCGTTCTCTCTCTCACCGAAGAGGAAATAACCCGTATCAGAGATGCACTCGCCGTAGTACCCGGACAGTACTGGACCCGGCAGGATTCGGTGCTGTATTTCAACTCCTGGTTTGACGGCACATCCGTCAACGGGGTACGGGGTGTCTATTCCGATACCGAAGTGACCACCGTAAAAGGATGCGGCGCCGGGGTAACCTATGAACTGCCGCCAAAGGAGCTGACGGCGAGCGGCGTCCGACCGGGAGAACACCGTATGGCAGCATCATCGGCAGGAATACGGATTGTCATCACACAGAACGGGATTGACATCCGGTTTGCATCTCGTACGGAGACTGCAATGCAGTTTGTTCTGACGGACATGGCCGGTCGGCGGATTGCCGAACTGCCGGTTGTCAGTGGCTCGGAGAGCATTACGCTGCCGTTGCAGGCGATACAAGGCAGACGACTCTGTCCGGGGTGTTACTTTGCGGTAGTGCGGAGCGGCGGGAGTACGCTGCAGACGCGCAGGATTACGGTACCGTAGACGTTCCGGGAAAGTACGGATGATAATCGGGGCGCGATGCGCCCTTTTTTTTGTGTAATCCCACAAGCATATATAATAATGAAAAACTTCAGTCTTTTTACTTCCTCCCCCCCCCGCTGTCCACTTCGAGGGCCTCAGTGCACCGCTCCCCTGTTTACGGTGGAGGGGAGTTGATATCACTACACCATTGCCTGTTTGAATGGTTTCTACACCTTATATCGTAATATCGTAGGGAAGTTACAGTAGTGAAATATCCCTTTACTTTTCATCCAATCTGGCGTATATTTACAACTATGAAGACAACCGCTACCAGCTCCGCAACTCTCAGAATGGCCGCATATCGCGCTGCCGCGGCAGCACGTTATTGTCATTTTGCCGGAGCGGGTGGATAGCAGCACACCATACTACAGCCGAAATTAAAGGCCCGCTCCGATAGAGCGGGCTTTTTTTTCATTTACCGACAAAGGATTACACATGACGAATAGCAGCACAGTGGAGGTATGCAGGGATACGGTACGCCGTATCCCCGGCGCAGGTCGCGGGTATGGTACCACTACAGGACGTCGGCGGGTAACCGTATGGCATCGGGTTACCTGAAACAGAACGAAATGTATACCAACAAAAAGGAATAAACCATGTATTCGGATACAATGACACTCGAAGACCGGCACCATATCTCCTTCGGGAAGAAGACGCCGCTCGTAATTGAACGGGGGAGCGGGGTGCAGGTGTGGGATGTTCACGGGAAACACTATCTTGATTTCACCGCCGGATGGGCGGTAACCTCGCTCGGACATGCTCATCCCGTTGTGGTGAAGGCACTTGCTGAACAGGCGGGAAAGATCATGCAGAACCCCGACTCCGGGCTTACCTACGCTCCGGCCCGCGCTGAGCTGATCAGGGAACTGCTCAAGATTACTCCCGAACATCTGCAACGGTTCTTTTTTACCAACAGCGGCGCCGAGGCGAACGATGCCGCACTCAAACTGGCCCGGAAAATTACCGGGAGGAAAAATGTGGTCTCGACTCTGATGAGTTTTCATGGGAGAACGATCGGCTGTACATCGGCAACAGGTCAGTCAATTCAACGTGATCGGTACCACGTACTGGTTCCGCATCACACCATCGTACCCTACAACGATCCCCATGCGCTTGCCGGTGCGGTTGACAGCGAAACCGCGGCGGTTATCGTGGAACCGGTGCAGGGAGAGGGCGGTGTGCGGGTGCCGGACCCGGGGTATCTCGCGGCTGTCAAGAAAATCT
>JAFGHA010000005.1 GCA_016930275.1 Chitinispirillaceae bacterium | reverse complement strand
TGGTTCGAGGGGCGGCTATCGGTGCGGCTGAGTACGCTGCTTGCAACGGCGGCCCTTCGCCTTAAGGACATTCAGCTGCGCAAACGGGTGAAGGACCTGCCGGCCGTGTCGCTGATCGGAGAGATTTACGTAAGGAACGATGAATTCTCCCGGAAGAATATCATCGACTATCTTGAAAAGCAGGGATTCATCACCCGGGTTGCGCCGATCACCGAATATATCTGCTACTCGAATTATATCGTCAACAACAACATCGGCGAGCGGCAGTTTTCACTCAGAGAACGGTTACGGATGCAGCTGATGGCACGGATTCAGGAGTGGTGGGAACACCGCATAAAAGCACTGCTGGCCGCAAGCGGTCTCTGCAGCTTTGTAATGATCGATGTCGCCGCCACCATCGAGGGGATCAGGCATCTGCTGAGCGAACAGTTCCGCGGGGAGACGATCCTGACCGTCGGGCTTGGGCTGCGGGAAATCCTGCACCACTCCTGCGGCGTGATCTCCATCGGTCCCTTCGGATGCATGCCTTCGCGTATGGCCGAAGCGATGCTCAAAAAAGAGATGAACCCCGAAGGGAAGGCGCGGTTGCCGGGGTGGGGGAAACGGGTGCGACATTATGATGACATGGGCACGCTTCCTTTCCTTTCCATAGAAACCGACGGTTCGCCTTTTCCTCAGCTGGTTGAAGCCAACCTCGAAGCGTTCGTTCTTCAGGCGCATCGGCTGCATAGGAGGATGGCAGAAGTCCATCAGCGACGTGAAAGCAGACAGTTGTGGCGCCATTTACCGGTCACGCTCTATGAACTCGTATTGGGAAATGGAACCATCAGGAGCAGGGCGAGGCGGTCGATTGCCTGATTCAAAATACTGAATCGGGGGGCATTTCGGCGAGAAGCAGAGGCGATTGCAGATACAATTTGTTATTGCCAATCGGGTATTCGCGGCATCGTAGAGACGCACGGCCGTGCGTCTCTACGCGATAAATGTCGAACGGGGATACCCCCTATCGCATCATCATCAGAGATATTTTCAAATGTTGTGTATGAGATAACGGGCTTGGTCTGGCAACCTGCCACTCTATTATCAAGCGGCATGGCGGATGCATTGACGTTTTCTCCGAACCGGGTAAAGGCAGCACGCTTAATGTATACTTTCCCGCGTCCATGGAAATAGTGTCAAGCTCGTATGATGTTCATGTAAAAGAGCATCAAGGAAACGGTACATTTCTGGTAATGGATGACGAAGAGGCACCGGCTCAAGACAAAGGAGAATTGCCGCGAGAACATCGGCCAATAAACAAAATCTCCGGTTCGCTCCGGGCTTCGCCAAATGCGCGCTTGGTTTAGGGGCAGCGCTTCCGTATCCAGCTTCCCTTCGCTCCGCAGGCACTCCAGCGATTGTAAGCAGGCGCGCGTTTTTGCATATGTTAGACGCTGCAATACTCGTCCCGAAGACAAAAGACGAATCCCGCGCTAAAACAAAAGGCAGAAAGTCATGACAGCAAATTCAAAACCATGTAATATTCCAGGGAAGATGGACAGAAAACAGTTGTATTTCCTATGGCGGTAGCGGTAATTTCTGTTTGACGACATCTTCAGAGGTATAGTCTGATGCTCTGCACCCATGATGTGGTACGTGAACGTTCCATCATTTCCAGACCAAGGAGGCACAGGTATGGCTTCACTATCGAAATGCTTCATTGTCCTGTTTCGTTTATCGGTTATGAAAATGCTGATTTTGTCCGCATTCGGATTCGGACAGTCGAACTGGGATATCTTCCCGAAGCTGGAAGAGTTCTCTGAATTCGCTTCAGTGGAATACGGTAACGGTCTTTTTGTCTGTGTTACCGGGACAAAGAGTATCTATACTTCGGACGACGGGAAAGAGTGGACACTGCGTGAAAATCCTGCCACGAAAGCGCTTTATAATATAACCTTCACGGGTGATAGGTTTGTGGCTGTGGGTGGAGCGATTGTCACCTCTCCGGATGGCATCGAATGGACCGAACAAACTTTCCCGGAAGATTTATTTCTTTGCGATGTGGCATACGGTAATGGAATATATGTCGCTGTTGGGTATCATGGGATTATTATCACTTCGGAAGACGGGATAACCTGGACAAAACAGAAGGAGTGTATAAACTGGTTAAACGGTGTGACCTTCGGAATGGGGATGTTTGTCTGTTGCGGTGACTATAAGGGCGATTCTTCGAACACAAGCGCTGTTTATACGTCAGCCGACGGCATCAACTGGACAAAGCGGCACACGGGCGTTCAAGCCGTCCTGTGGCAGGTTGCCTCGAATGAAGACCTTTTTGTTATAACCAACGTCAACTTGGATACTACCGCTGAGTTGTTTCTTTACTCTTCGGATGGTGTCACCTGGCTTCAGGACTCCGGTCTTGAGAAACATATGCATGATATTATTTATGCAAACAATCAGTTTGTTGCTGTCGGAGAAAGTGGAACAATCGCCACCTCTTCCAATGCTGTTGACTGGGCACTTCAGGAATTACCTATTGAAGAGTGGATTGTAACTATTGCCTATGGAAATGACCGTTATGTCGCGTTCTCGATAAATGGAAAACCAATGGTTTCGATGGTCGATGAATCTATTGTGCTGCAACCAGAGGCGACCGCCTCTTTTACCGGGAATACTTCACCGGACATTGATGTGCACGGGTCGATCATTCATATCAACAATCTGCCGTCTTCATACCAGGGTACTGCTGCGATATCCTGTTTTTCTGCAGCGGGGAGACGGGTATTCTCCCGTCATATTACGATTACCGGAAATGCTGCCACCCTTCCGATTGATCACCTGCCGGCAGGCCGTTACATTATTTCTGCCGCTGGGAGAAGTAGTACGATCAGCAGCATGATAACAACGGGAGGAGCAGCCAGATAATTTCGGGCGGAAAACTGAGAAACGCAGTCTCCATTAACGTGTGACAGCAAGAAGAAAAGAAGCAAACAAGTGTGGCCTGGTTCTCCTCACGATCCAGGTTTCTTTTTGTCGTTTGTAGCAACTCAGGTATTCAGGAGACAGAATTCAGTATTCAGAATGCGGGAACCGGTAAAACAATTCCAAGATTCAGTCTATTCTTAATTCTGAATCCTGAATTCTGTATACCTGAACAGTTACGAATCGAAATGGTATAATTAATAAAAGTGAAACCTGGAAAGTCGCAACATGTCTTCAAGTTTCTTTTATTTTGTAGTTCTCGTGTGTATAACTCCAATTTTCGGTTTGCCCGATGAGGCACCGATGATGGTATGGCAAAATTCATTTAATTGTCACGACAGTGGAGAGAACACCAACGACTATGGAACATGTGTGGCATTGATTCCTGAAATGAAGGGGTTTTATGTCGGTGGAACTTCGAGTTCCTTCGGACCCAATAATCATTTCGGGTACGATGCATGTTTGATAAAGGTGGACAATAACGGCGAAATGCAATGGTTCCGGACTATCGGCGACAGGATGGAATTCGGATCTATCGGTAGTGAGTCGGCAGGAGCGATCTGTGCAACAACCGACGGCGGGGCGGTTATGGCTGTTGTTGTCGTAGATTCAACGTACTATATACTTTCCCGGTACGATAAGGATGGCGCTCAAATCTGGCAGAAGACCGATTCCATTGGAAAACGGTATTCAATCGGCGGTCTCCGTCAATTGCAGGACGGAGGTTTTATGATGGTAGGCGGAATAGAGATTTCGTCATGGAGATACAATGCCGTGTGGATTGTCAGGTTCGACTCCTCGGGTGTGAAGCTCTGGGAGAAAAAGTATGAAAACGGTTCGTCAACAGCGGTAGGGATAGTACCCTGCGATGCATCGGATTCTCTGATCATTGTTGCTGATGCGGATACTGCATACTCCAGTACGGAAACCGGAACGGTCTATCTCAACCATGCGTGGCTCCTTAAAATCGGTCCCGGCGGCGATACGGCATGGACGAAAAAATATTTCGGGCTTAATCCCCTTGCCGCTGCCGCTGCGGGTGATGCCGGATTTATTGTTTCCGGCAATTCCAATCAGGATACTCTCCGGAGGATGGTGGCGCAGATTACGCGCTTTTCGAATCTGGGAGACAGTTTGTGGACGCGTACCGTCAATCTGATGGATCAGAATAACGGTGTTGGTGCTGCGGCGCTCGGCAACGGAACCGTGTTGCTTGTCGGAACCTCAACCTCGCAGTTAGGCGATACTCGCGGAACCTGGCTGAAATGCTACAGTTCAGGAGGCGATTCACTTTGGTATAAAGAGTACATCAATCGTTACCGGACTGCTTACGGAGCATACGGATTGCAGAACGATTCGTATGTGGTTGTCGGAGGCGGAATCCCGGACGGGTACATTTCAGGATATAATGATATATGGCTTATGGAAGCGGCCGGCAGTGCCGATGTCGTATTCGAAGCCTTTCTCGGTGGAAGATCTGATGACGCAGTGCATTCCGTCGTGGAGGTCAGCGGCGGGTATCTTCTGATCGGTAGGTCGGATATGTACGGTCGGACATCAGGGATGTGTATTTACACAAATCGAGACGGATCGTTGCGCTGGATGAGAGCCTTTCCGGAAGAGTACGTGTTTTTAAAAGACAACGGTGACGCCTGGCTGTTCTCCGGTGCTGATTCCGGAGGGTATTTCATTGCATGTACCGATACATCCGCGAATCTGTTGTGGAAAAAAACGGTGCATGCCGATACCGCTGCAGAGCGTATCAAGGCATGCTGGGAAGCGGGAAGCGGCGGGTATTACCTTCTGGGACAAAAAAGATCCAGTACCGATCTCCTCATCAGGCTCGATCAGGAAGGTACTGAAAAATGGTCGACAACGGATTCCGGCTGGCATTCACGTGCAATCGTGGAGCGCAAAAACGGAAGTCTGGCGATGATCACCGCAATGAATCTTTACGGAATAGATTCGACGGGGGAAACGGCGTGGCTGAGGGAGTTCACTGCGCCTGATACATTCATTGACGTGATTAACGGCAATCAGATCGTGGAGACTGACGATGGTCGGTTGACCGCCTTTTTCGGCATAGGAGACGGGACATATCACTTGTATATCATCCGGACTGACTCTTCCGGAAATGAACTGTGGCACAAGGTGTACAAGGATCATTTTTCGAGGAATTTCAAAACACGTGTGGTCAACGGCTGTCAGTACCTGATCTGCGGATCGACTGTGGGTGGCCGGGATGCCTATTTCGCATATCTTGACAGCAGCGCAAACGTTATCTGGGAACAGTACTACAACCAGAATGACTCTTTAACTGAATTTTTCTACGATGTTCATGTGCTTCCGTCAGGAAACATTCTTCTGGCGGGAGGGCAGGTTGATGCCGAGTGGCGAGATTGGGACATGATGATAAGCGAGTGGGGAAAAGATACCCCTGTTGCAGTATCCCGTCTGGAGCCGGCACTGCATACGCAGCCTTTTATCGCCAGGCGCAATGGCGCGCTTGCCATCAGGCTGCCGGAGACTGCCGGAGGGCACACACCGGTCACGGTCGACGTTCTCACTCTTGACGGAAGAGTTTTGCTGCGCGGTTTTTCAGTATGCGGGTCGATGGTGATTCCACTGAAGGGAAGACGTGGTGCGATGCATCCGTCAGGGGTAATGATAGCGAGAATCAGAAGCGGCGGACACAACTGGACGTACACCGTTCCTGAGATCCAGTAGGGCCGGATTGTGAACAGATAACTGCAATGGTACATCGTCTATAAATAGCAATCAGCTGATCTGGAATATGACCTGTCTGACGTTACTGTTTTGTGCAATTTCCTCAAGCGCTCAATGGGTACAGACAGGTGGACCGGAAGGTGGCAGGATTCATGCTTTTTGTGTAGCAGATTCAAACAATTTTGCCGGGACGGGTGGGGGAGTTTTTGTTTCAACAGACAAGGGTGCGAGTTGGACTTCCGTCAACTCCGGACTTACGAATCTTGAAGTCAATTGTCTTGCAGTTAATGAAAGCTCTATTTTTGCAGGGACATATGGCAACAGTATCTGGTGCCGTCCACTTTCAGATTTTACCATGGCTAATACTATTTCAGTTAAACACTTAAAAAAGCATACTGCTTTAAATGCATTCTTCACCGGCGCCTACGGATCAAAGGCAGCAATCGTATTTACAATAGATCGCAGGCAACATGTACGATTCGCTGTTTACGACCTTTCCGGTTATATCGTCCAATCCCTTGCCGATAAACAATTTGAATCCGGTCCTCAGACAATTTCCTGGAAGGCAAAGTCTCTTGCGCCGGGGTGCTATTTGGTAAAAATGCAGACTGAAGGGAATACCATCGTTAGGAACTTTACGATGATACGATAACGTCACCGCCACACAATAGGAATCTGTCTCATACAGGTTGGAAATATGGTCCACCCGGCCGTCCTACGCTAACGTATAGGTATAGCCGTAAAGTAATAATAGATCTCTGATAAAAACAGTATGGAATTTTTAACAATTTTCGGTATTGCCTTAAGCCTTGCAATGGATGCCTTTTCCGTTTGCGTTGTGGCCGGGGTAAAAATCGGAACCCCCACACTACGGCATTATTTTCGATTATCTTTTCATTTCGGTTTATTCCAGTTTTTAATGCCGATTCTCGGGTACTATGGCGGTGTGATGATTGAAAGTATAATCAGCAGGTATGGTCACTGGATTGCCCTGATTATCCTTTCATTCATTGGTGCCAAAATGCTGTGGGAATCATTTAAAGATACAGATAAAAATGATTCATTATCCTTCGTTGACCCTTCACGCGGCATGACATTGGTAATGCTTTCCATTGCTACAAGCATTGATGCTGCTGCAATAGGTTTCAGCGTTGCTGCTTTGAGTATCCCAATATTGAAGCCTGCAATTATTATCGGTATCGTATGTGCGGTGTGTTCGGCAGTTGGATTATTTTTAGGCACTATCATCGGTTTAAAAATAGGGGCATGGGCTGAGCGGTTGGGTGGTGTAGTCCTGATTGCAATCGGTATTAAGATAGTATCCGAACGCTAATCCCGGAGCAGAGCTCCGAGGAAAAGGTAGGTTATATTATAACCAGAACCTCTCGTCTTAGGAAGGACGTCACGATGAAACGAAAAAATCCGACACCGGTCATTTTTCTGTTTGCAGGCTTATCATCCCTGCTCTGGTTCCTCATTCGCGTCATCCCCAAACCCTCACGAGCCACCTATCCCTGCATGCGCGCGGCAGCGCCGGCGGCCGGCAGTTTCGTATGCTGGCTGCTCAGCATTGCGGTTTCGGGATCGCTCGTCGGGAGAATCAGAAGGAATCTCTCGCGTGCCCGGTACACGGCCGCACTGCTCACCGTTGCCGGCGGCTGTATCGCGATTATCATGATCAACGGAAACGGAATACCCGGCAGGGTCTCCGCTGAGCGTGTCGCCACTACTCCCATTGGAGAAGCAAAAGGCGTGAATCCCGGGAGGGTTGTCTGGGTTCATGATGCCGCTGCGACCGACTGGGCAGGCCCCGGAGAGAATAACGGGTACTGGTGGGAGGAAAACCACACCGACCAGGTGGTTGTGGACCGTATGGTGCAGACTGCCGTGTGCCGGCTGGCCGGTGTTGACGATATCGGCGGCGCATGGGCCACCCTTTTACGTTATTTCAACCGGACGCACGGCAAAGGGGATGCAGGCTACGCTGCCGGTGAAAAAATCATGATAAAAATCAATTTCGTCGGATGTGTCAACCGTTCCGGCGGCTGGTGCGGCGTAAACCCCGACACCTATAACCTCGATTCCCAGAAAAACTATATGAACACTTCGCCTCAGGTGATCGTCGCGCTCCTTCGTCAATTAACGGCGACAGTCGGCGCAGCGCAGGAAGACATCAGTATCGGTGATCCCACGGCGTTCTTTCCCAACCAGTATTACGACTACTGTGCCAAGGACTTTCCCTCCGTGAACTATATCGACAACCAGGGAAAATTCGGCCGCACAAAGGCTCAACATTCGTCGATTCCCGTGTACTGGAGCTGCCGGCCCGCTGCCGACTCACAGGATTATGTACCGTTATCCTACGCTGAAGCCGCATATTTGATAAATGTCGCAAACCTTAAAAGTCACGCCCTCTCCGGGGTAACCGCCTGTGCGAAAAATCATTTCGGCTCACTTATCCGCCTTCCGGATGCCGCCGGATATTATGATCTCCACGGGTCGCTCCCCTTTTCCAGTTCCAAAAACGGGCAGTACCGGGTGCTCGTTGACCTTATGGGACATGCCCATCTTGGTGGAAAAACAGTGCTGTACATGATCGAAGGACTGTACGGTGGTGTTCACATAATGAACGGCCTGCCCGCGAAATGGAGCAGCACTCCATTCGGGGGTGACTGGACGTCAAGCATCTTCGCATCGCAGGACCCGGTAGCGATCGAATGCGTGATGTATGATATACTAAGTAATGAAAAAACGACCCGGCGAGATCTCGAAATCGCGGCAGTGGACGATTATCTTATTGAAGCCTCACTGGCGGACGATCCGCCTTCAGGCACCTTTTATGATCCCGATCACGAAAGCGCCACGGCCCGTCTGTCCGGCCTCGGGGTATGTGAACACTGGAACAGCCCGGAGGAGATGCTCTATTCACGCAATCTCGGTACGGGTTCGGGAATTGAGCTCATCAGGACAGGCGGCTCCACATCGGTAACAGTCAAGCCGGTTTCGAAACACGCGACGCGTATCTCAGTAGGTATACGCACCTCTTCCGGGCCGACTGTTTTTTACATGAGCCACCCGATCTCCGGGTCGAACGGAAGTGCCGCCACCCTTTTCGACCTGACGGGAAGAAAGGTACGTTCAATTCAGGTGGATCAACAAGGAGCTCTCTATCCTGACAATGGAGATATTAACCATGCTCACGGCGCCTATTGTATTTTCGAAGAGGAATGAAATACAGCGGAGTTGCTCCCACGGTATTTCATTCCTCTTTCCTTATTCCTTATCCAATCTCCATTTAGTGCCAACTCAAGTTTACGGAAGCGGGCGTGCCGACATACCTCGACTAAGCTAGGTGCCGTGAAGAAAGAACTATGTAGAAGGTATTCCTCTCCGTATACCGTAATGGAGAAATATATATTCATTTTAAAGTGAGTACTGAAGAATCTCGAATCTGGAACACGAGGATTATGGAAAAAGTTTTCGTTATACGCTACCCTGAACCACCGGTTCCAATTCCGTATAGTGGCAGGGTTAGTTTTGGTCGGGCCGAAACCAGCACAATCAGGCTTGTCGAGCTGCGCGTGAGTCGTCTTCATGCGTTTATTGAATTTCGGGAGCGCCGTGACCAGTTCGTTCTCCTCGATCTCGGAAGCATTAACGGGACGGCTCTCAATGGAGTAAAAATACAGCCCACCTCGGAATATCCCCTCAAGGACCGGGACAAAATCCGCATCGCTTCAACGGTTTTCACGATCCGGTTCGTGGACGATCCCAGGGTGATCTTTAATGAATTCGCACAGTTCAACAATAAAGCTCAAATAGTTGACACAGTGGTGGATGTCCGAATGGACAGTAATGTGAGTACGGAGTTGGGAATTTCGGGGAAGCTTGAACATCTTTGCCCCATTGACTTGTTCCAAATGCTGGAGTTAGGACAGAAGACCGGAAAGCTCTTGATCAAGACCTCTACCGGCACAGGAAGCTTTACGATATACAGGGGGAGGATCGTAGCGGCAGCCTATGGAGCCGCACATGGCGAAAAGGCGGTGTTCGACATCATTGCCTTCACCAAAGGATTGTTTGCCTTTATTCCGCAACCCGAATCCAGCATCAAGGAGCGTACCACCAAATCTACAACTGCACTGCTGATGGAAGGCTGCCAGCTGCTTGATCAGCAGAAATCACAAGGTCAATCAGGGTCACCACCACATATATGATCACGGGGACCCATTATAGGCGTTAGGGCTGCGGAATACGCATGGCGTACGCACGGTGCCCTGAAACGTGTGAAGATAAGAAGAAAAGGAATAGTCAAGTGTGACCTGGATCTACTCACGATCCAGGTTTCTTTTTGTCTTTTAGTGATTGTCACTACTCAGGTATTCAGGAGACATCCCGCAATGCGGGAAGTATTCAGAATGCGTGAACAGGCAAAAAGATTTCAAGATGTAATCTATTCTGAATTCTAACTCCTGACCACGAAGTAGCGGCGAAAGCCAATTCGGTATACCTGAATAGGTGCTATAGCTGTCTTTAATCACCTTTGCCGAAACAACAACCCGGCGGTATATCCCCTTAATCAATCCGCGTCAGGTACACGCCGCTGCGAATCCCGAAATCAGTCAGGGTAATGGAAGTTTTTGCGGTGACAATAGACAGAACCGACCGGCCGGTAAGGTCGTATATCGTAACGGTCGTTATCGCGGTACCGGACGTTTTGGACAGGACCATCATCGTGCCGCTATACACGGTCATGGATCCCGCCCGTCGTCGGTATGATGCTTCGTGTACCGCCGGTTCAGCGTTTTTCGTCCCGCCGTAATACCTGATGTCCGGCTTTGGGGGCGGCATGGTCATTCCGTAGCCGAG
>JAFGHA010000298.1 GCA_016930275.1 Chitinispirillaceae bacterium | reverse complement strand
CCCCCCGCACGTGCCGCCCAGCATTCCCGAACAGCTATTGTCCCGTTGTCACGATCCGTTTCGAAAACGAAGCGGTTGCCCCTGCCATACGTATGAGATACGTTCCGACCGGCAGTTTTCCATTGCGGAGCGAAAGCGTCGTGGTTCCGGCCGCATATGCACCATAGGCAGTTCTTTCAAGACATTTCCCGGAGAGATCATACAGTTCGAAGATACCCGCCACCGTTTCAGGAGTGGTGAACCGGAATGTACCGTTACCGGCATACCGCAGGGAATACGGTGACCGGTTCCCCCCGAAGCTCTGCAGCTCCCGGACCAAACTCCCTTCGATCGGCTTGACGCTCACATTATCCAGATACAGCTTTCCCGTATAATCACCCACGTCGAAAACTATTCTTGCATCCTGGTCGCTTGAATCCCGCATAGTAAATTCAAACGTGAATGTTTTCGACGTCGTTTCGACCGGAAAATGCTGATACCCGGAATAGGCGGTATACGGATCTACCTGCTGGCCGACGATCGCTGACAGGCTGTACGCGCTCTCCCCACGCGCCGTGAATGTCACCACATACGAAGTCCCCTTGGTGATGTCCAGCCCCGTGGCCTTCAACTGGGCAGTCCATCCTTCCGCACCGGCAGTGGTCATGGTAATGACATATTCTCCGTCAACGACCGCGGCGGTTCCTTCAGCCCCTTCCCAGGCCCCGAAATCCCACCCGTTATCACCAGCTGAAAAATCACCGTTGGTGACGAGTTCAACACCTACCGCAGGTCCGTTATCGGAAAAAACCGCCGTTATGGTTGTTGCACGGTCAATCGTGACGGTCAGCGGATTTTCGGTGCCGGCGGCATCACCGCTCCAGTTCAGAAATTCATTATTCGCATCGGGTGTGGCGGTGATGGTGAGTACCGTTCCCGAATCAACCATCGTCTTGTTGGGTGCAACGGCAACGCTGCCGCGCCCGGTGGCAATGGTGGAAACGGTAAACCGGGTGACGTCACTGCCTTCACAAACACCTTCGACCATTGATTTAGGACGTACCGACGTGTTCTTGATGCTGTTGGGATCGGTGGTAGCAACTTCCAGCCCCCAGTCGCGGAGTGTCGCGAATTTGCTGTCGGTGGTCATATCCATATCGGCGCAGTCGTTGTTGCCCGGCCCCCACGACCAGGCGAGCCAGCCGATTTCATGCTTCTGACACTCGGCAATAATAAGTTTATAATTGATGGTACCGTTGCACCCGACACCGGTGGGACCGAATTCTCCGATGATAAGCGGAAGATTTTTCTGCACTGACTCCGCCAGCTCGGAAATGATGAAGTCATCGTTGAACCCGTACGTGTCGGGCCACCAGCCATGTGCCGACAGGAGGATATTGTGGTCGGGATCCGCGCTGATGAGATCGGGTCCGACCGACTGCAGAATGTTGATATCCTGCCCGTATTTGGCCGCATCTATGATCAACGGCACGTGAATACCGGCGGTTCTCATCCGTGTTATGGCCGTGGTGTAGCCGCTTTTAAAATCGGCATCGGCAACCGTTTCTCCGCACTCATTGGCGATGTTGACCAGAATATACTCTTCATGTTTCTGAATCACTTCGATCACTTCCGGTCGTACCCACCAATCGACCATTGCCGACAACATGCTCCAGTCTCCAGTGGCATCGTGGAGTTCCACCATGGGAATCATACGATTTTCATGGCATTTTGTGATAACCGCATCAAATTTATCAACCGCCCCATCCGTTCCCCAGACAATACGAACGCAATTCGCACCGGTTTTTTCAATCTCGGAAAATGCATCACCATTGAGATCAGTCCAGATGGTCATTTTATTTATGCCCCGGAGAATGACCTTTTCTCCGCATCGATCATAAAGAAAACGCCCGGCAACCTTGAATCCGGGAAGATCCGCGCAAAAACCTGAATTGAAACCTGCCAAAAGCACGATCAGTACCAAAACGGGCCATATAAACATTCTGCCGATAATAACATTTTTCATGAAAACTCCCTGGTTATGACACGAGACTTCCGGAGATGGAGACAATTTCGCATCTGATTTAATGTAGTAACAAGCCGGTAAATGTTGCCAATTAATATATCCTTTTTTATCATTTAAGGGCAATTATTTTTTAACCGCACACGACTTTTGATTAAAAAGGCCTTTTATTGTGCGTTTAGATAACTTTTGCAGCACTTTTATTATTCTTTACAACAATGATGTTGTTTTTAGGTATATTTATTGTTGCCATTTTTTTGTCCTTATAGTAGCATTCAATAGGAAGCGGATCATCCGTCATGCAGGTTTGCCTGCTGTTTTTATTTTCCTCTGACATGGTGCTATTTTCAGGTAAACGTTAACCACATTACCCTGAAATAACGTGAGGAGTATACTCCGTTTGAAACCGGAATCTGGAGAGATTGTGTGAATAGCGGACCCGTCATTTACGACTATTTTGATTACCGGGAATATCTTGGGGATGTTTTCAACCATCGCAAGAATGAAAACCCGGCGTATTCCCACCGGAAATTTCTTGCCGATGCGCAGATCCCGGGCTCCACGTATTTGCTGCGGATTCTTCAGAACGAACGGAAACTCACTCCGAAATACCTTCCCAACTTCTCCAGGGCATTGCACCATACTTCTGCGGAGTCACATTATTTTGAGCTGCTGGTAACATTCCGCCACGAAAAGAACGTTGACCGGAAGGAATTGCAGCTCAGGGAGCTTCTCAGGATACGCTCCGAAAAAACGCTCTACCAACTCGAGGACCGGAAACTCCGGTATTTCCGTAAATGGTACTACCCGGTGATCCGGGACCTGGTAGGACTGATAGATTTCGGAAATGATTACCGTCATCTGGGAAGGATGCTCATTCCACCGGTAAAGGAAGCACAGGTCAAAACAGCGGTGGAGTTTCTTTGTGAAAACGGATTCATCCGTCACCGGGAAGACGGTACCGGCTTTGAACCGGTTGACCCGGTAGTGGCAACCCCTCCTACAGTAAATTCCACCATCCTGAGACAGTACCATAAAAAGAACCTTGAACTGGACATCGCGGCATTTGAAAATTGCACCCTGTCCGATCGCAGCATCTCGTCGGTAACCATGAGCGTTTCGGAAAAGACCTTCCAGAAAGTGCGCTTCGAAATCCGGGAATTCCGCAAACGGCTGATCGCACTGGCACGGGAGGATACCCGTCCGGACATGGTCGTCAGAGTGGGATTCCAGGCGGTTCCCCGCGCCAGAGTTAAAAAGAAGGACTCATGATTACCTTACGCGTACTCGTATTCTCCTGTATGGTTGTTGCCCTGCGCTGCAGTTCCCCGACAACGGTCGGAAACGGCACCGGCACCGATGCCGGTGAGGCCAGAATTTTCGGAACCGTCAGACTTCCGGGAGACAATGCGGGCGGCAACGTATCGGTCACGTTGCGTAAACAGGACTACATTCCGTTCAGTATTTCATCATCGGATCAGGTAACAACCACCTCCGGCAAAAACGGAAATTTCACCCTGTCGACCGCCGCCCGGGGATACTACCTTGTGGAACTCAGCAATAACGATTCGCTTCGGGCGGTTAAACGGTTCCGGATCTCTGGAGAAGACACGGCGGTCAACCTCGGCGATCTCCTGCTCGACACCTCCGTGACATTTTCAGGAAAGGTATTAACTGATGGTACCCCCGCATCGGGAGGCCACCTGCTCGCCATGGGACTGGATATCAGCGGCACGGTTGCCGGCGATGGCTCCTTTTCCGTCCGGTTACCGGCACGGGAACAGCTGTTCAGGATCATGACGGAGAACGGACAGCCTGCGGGCGATGCGCTGTACCGTAAAAACGATGGTATCGATACCATCCGGACAACGTCAGTTCCGGCAACGGTTCTTGATGATTTTGAAAACAGGGATGGTTTCAACAGTTTGACACCACTGCTCGGCGGCGGGAGCTGGTTCGCCTACACGGATACGGCAGACGGGGGAAACAGCACCATTCTGCCGACTGAGGACCCGGGACTGGTCGCGGCGATCGATTCGACATCCGACGCTTACCGCGGCAGCAGCCTTCACTGCACGTTCAACATCGACCTGAGTTTCAGCGCGCCATACGCGCTGATCGGCGTGGACATCAGCGGTTCCAAGGATGCCGACGTTAAAAGGTCGTGGTTCGACCTGACCGGTATGACCGCCCTCTCCTTCATGGCGAAAGGTACCGGAACCGTAATCGTTCAATTCACCTGTAAACCGATCGGCACGTCGACCGATTTCCTCGTGTTTGAACTACCGGTTACGCTCAGCCCGGCCTGGAGCAGACAGACCATCACCCCGGCGGAAATTCCCCTCGACAGGGCATCAACCGTCACCTGGCAATCCGGCTGCGTCGCGGTGAGCAACATCAATTTTGTCGCGACAAACACCACGGAACTGTGGCTCGATGATCTTACCCTCGAAGGAATGAACGTAACGGATTTTTTAAAGTAGAAAGACTGCTTGTTTTCACCTTCTTCCTGATTCCATTTTCCCGATCTCATGAATTATTATTTATTGTACAAATCTCTTCATGCAGGTATTCACATCGGCATCAGATTCCGTTCGAGAAGCGTGACAGTGCACTCTCACCCATAGAAAAACCGACATGAAAATCATCTCCTGGAACGTTAACGGTATTCGCGCCGCCACACAAAAAGGGCTTTTAGACTGGCTCGGCACCGCACAACCCGATATCCTTTGTGTACAGGAAACAAAGGCGCATCCGGATCAGCTGAACGACGACGTTATTGCACCAGAGGGATACCGGTCCGTATGGGCTTCCGCCCGGAAAAAAGGATACAGCGGTTGCGCCGTCTATTACAAAAAAGATTTTCAATCGGTGAACCTGCTTGGCGAAAAGCGGTTCGACGACGAAGGAAGGGTACAGGTTCTCGAACACCGGGATTTCACGCTGATCAACGCCTACTTTCCCAACAGTCAGGACGGAGGAAAGCGGCTCGATTACAAACTCGATTTCTGCAATGCGGTAGTCCGGAAATGCAATGCATTGAGGACAGCGGGAAAGAACGTCATCATCTGCGGCGATTATAACATTGCACATACGCCGCTCGACCTGGCGCGTCCGAAACAGAACGAGCAGAATCCGGGATACCTTCCCGAAGAACGGGAGTGGATGACGGATTTTCTCGCGAACCGCTATGTCGACACCTTCCGCATGTTCAACACCGGGGGAGGCAACTACAGCTGGTGGTCGTACCGCATGAACGCCCGCGCGAAAAATATCGGCTGGCGTATCGACTACTTCTGCGTGAACAGCGAGTTCTCATCACACGTGAAGGACGCATTCATTCTCGGCGAGATCACGGGCTCGGATCACTGCCCGGTGGGGATACTCCTGAAATAACTGTCCGGGGCAACCACGTCAGAAAACTCGCTTCCCCTGCATTCTTCCCGTTTGGCTGCCTGATTCATCCTTTACCGCACCATAACGACAAGTGAATCAACCACATGCTTAAAGTGGTTATCACTCCCATGGCCGGAAAGGTACCTCCGCCGGAAAGGATGAAGGTACTTCGAAGCTGACGTATACAACTGCCATAGTGATGCTTAATTATTAACACCTTCTATTTTGCAACAGTTAAAAACGGCTGTTTTCAGAACGAAACCCGCAAAAGACAGGCTTTTCCCAAAACCCCTTCGGTACGCCCCCGGCTCCTGACCAGTGCCGCCGTTGCCAGTGACGGCCACTCCCAGGCGATTGGAAATTCGATATTCGCGGATGACGACCGCCGGTCTCTCGAGGAGTTTTCAAAGAGCGCTTTAGAAAGGCGCTCTCCGATAAACAGCCCTCCCCAGGCACCGAGTACCCCGCACGCAGTATACGCTCGATGGTCCTCAGCTTTGGCCAGAAGGGGAATGCTTACCCCCACTCCGGCTCCGATGGTCGCGGAAACTCCCATGAATACCCCCTGCCAGAGTTTATACTCCTGGGGTGAGTGATAGAAAAACCCCAGCGCCGTTCCCGCGACACTTCCCGCAAGTCCCATACCCACATACAGTTCCGGCGTTTCCGACTCCCACCACGAAGGAATAATCGCAGCGGTCGCGGCACCCATTATTCCAGAAATAACCACGAGTCCGCTTCGTCCCGAACTGAAACTGCGGTCACCCACAATGGTTTTTCCGAGATAGAACCCCGCGGGAATAAAACACATCGAAAGGGCCGATGCGACGGTCATGTAATTGTTGAAGTCATTGTTGAACGACCAGAGCAGAGGAATGGTAAAGCCGTAGACAAGCCCGATCCGGCCGAAATGGCGCATGAGCGCGGCATTGCCGTATTCGTGATTATCAACGAAACGGGTGAATGAGGCGCCGACGATACCGAGAGGAAACCCGAGCATCGCCCCCCAGCCGTATATATTCTGGCCAGCCTTATCATACCCTTGTTCGCCGGCAATAAAGGAAAGCAGTGCCGGATAATACACTCCCAACTCCCCGCCGTAGTTCATCATCGCAACCTTGCCGTAACCTAACGACATGGTACGTGTGGCAGCATACGAACCGTAAAGCGCTCCACCGAACGTGAGCATGGCAACGCCGGTAATGATGCGTCCGTCGGTTCCGGGCATCGCCAGCGCCAGTGCACTCGGGTAAATTCCCGTTGCCCGCAGAGTGGTATTGATAATGAAGTACGTTCTGCCGTCCTGGTTGCCCGGTTGTGCGGGAGATAGCGCAACCTGAGGCGCTACGTCCTCCTGCTGCGGTTGTACCGAACCAACGGATAGTTCCGACTGCCCTGAAGCGCTTTCCTTATGGATGATTTTATCGAACAGTGACGGTGGTGTTTCGATGGGCATCAGTTCCGGTTGTCCCCCGGAATCGAGTAGAACGAGTACGAACTGTTGTGTCTCCGGATCATACGCCGCACCCGCCACGGAAAGTGAATCGGCGATAACTCCCGATTCGGCGAGTTGCAGCCACTGCCGCGGCGAGAGAGCGATTAAATTCGTGGATCCGGTTTCATACGGTACGGGAAGGGGTGCAACCACGGATTCGGAGACAACGGTACTGCCGGAATCGGATTCGGGCACAACTGAAAGAGAGTCCTGCGCACCAGCCGACACCAGAGAACCGGCGATCAGCAGTGATACAAAAAGCTTCATCATATACCCTCCTCCTGGAAGGATTCGGTAATAATAGGTCGTGCAATACCAGCCTTACGGGTACCTGAATGAATATACTTTAGCAGTTACGACTAAAAATAGAATGAAGGATACACCTGAAAGCTTGCTACCCCTCGCCCATCTTCCGTTCCCAGTCATACTCCCGGCTGGTGACCACATCCTCCATCCGCCGGAGCCGGTTCTGCAGCTGATCGAATTTCTTTTTAAGCCGATGCAGCGCCATGGAACGCGATGTCGTGAAGGAACTGTAGAATTCATTGTCGCTTTCGTCGGCAAACGGCAGTACCGGTTCCGGTTTCAGGAAAAACGCAACCGCGAAATAGGCGAGTACCACCGGCCACACGGCCGTGGTCACCATGAGAATGATCACTCCCACCCGTACCCAGAATACGGGGATATCATAGTGATCCGCGATACCTCTGCAGACACCAAGTGCCACACCGTGACGGGAACGATAAAATTGTTCCCACATCCGTTCATGCCTCGCCCGGCGCTGTTCTCTCCGTTCACGCAACCATTCCCGTCGCTCGCGTCTCCATTCCCGCCTGCTACGCATCGGTATCCTCCTTTGTCTTCTCTTCACCCTTTTTATTTTCGATGAGAATCGTTTCCAGCGCCTCGATCCGCTCTTCCATGACCGAAAGTCCATGATATATTTCCTGGATGATCCTTGTCTCCTCCTCGCTCTGCCGCGCTGACGATTTGCCCGACAACCGCCCGGTCATCTTGACTCCCCAGAAATAGACGCCCAGCACCAGGGCTATCCCACCGAAGATGGTGGCAAGAATGAAAACAGCCATTATCTGATCCCACATCGTCCCGTCACTCCTTTACACTTCATGCATCTCCGTATGAACGACGATTTCGTATCACCGTTCCCCATCTGCAGCAAGGCAAAAATACTTATGAACACCCCTCAGTCGGCGCCCTTCGCAGCCTGTTTCTTTTTCTTCAACGTCGCCAGTTCATTCTCGATCGCATCCTGATTTTCAAGACGCTCGAATTCATCCTCCAGAGAACCCGCCTTGCGGACAATGCCGTTAACAAGGGAAGCCTCAGCCTCCATCCGGTCGATTTTCTGTTCATACGCCTCAAAGCGGCGCAATGCATCACTGCTCCCGGCCTTGCGGATTTCCTTCTGCGTACGCAGCGACTGGTGGGCACGTAGTTGCCGTTTCACCAGCACCTTCTGCTTATCACGGGCGGAACCGATTTTTTCTTCAAGCTGGTCGATATCGCTGCGGGCGGCGGCGATCAGTTCATCGAACCGGTTGCAGTTCTCCTCGAGGGAATCGATCTGGGTAAGATACCGTTTTTTTTCGACGAGCGCCTCCTTCGCCAGATCTTCCCGTTCCTTTTCTATAGCCAGTTCAGCCCGTTCCTGCCACTTATCCGCAAGACTCTGCAGCGTGGCGATCTCCCGTTCGGTTGATTTTTTATCGGCCATGATTCCGGCACAGGAGGATTTGAGCTCTACCAGGGTTTCCTCCATCTCCTGAATCATCAGGCGTATCATTTTCTCGGGATCTTCCGCCTTATCCAGCATGGAATTGATATTCGAACCGATGATGTCCTTGAATCTGCTGAAAACTCCCATATATTCCTCCAGGTTGAAACTTCTGTAATTTTCTTTTCCAAACAATCAAACTGCTGTTTCTCTCCCTATGAAAGAATCATGCCAATCCGATTTTACTGATTTCCTCGTATTTCATACGATATCCGAGGTACCCATTGGCAATATAAACCAACACTTGGTTTATTTGACCACCAACAGTATATTATCGTGATGAGCGAAAAAAAACCGGAAGCACTCGGACAATCCGATGCATTCCTGAAGGTTCAGGAACGTATCTCGCTGGTGGCGAAGGTGAACCGTCCCGTACTCATCATCGGGGAGCGGGGAACGGGAAAAGAACTTGCAGCCTCCCGATTACACTATCTCTCGACACGATGGCAGAATCCGTTCGTCACGCTCAACTGCGCGGCACTCAATCCTTCGGTACTCGAATCGGAACTCTTCGGCCATGAGGCCGGTGCATTTACCGGTGCCGTGAAACAGCGCAAGGGGCGGTTCGAAATGGCATTGGACGGCACGCTGTTTCTCGATGAAATCGGTAATATGCCGATGATCGTTCAGGAAAAAATCCTGCGGGTGATCGAGTACGGATCATTCGAACGGGTGGGTGGATCGACACCGGTATCGGTCGATGTACGGATAATCGCCGCAACAAATGCGAATCTGCCCGCGCTGGTGAAAAATGGATCGTTCAAGGCTGATCTTCTCGACCGTCTGAGTTTTGAGGTACTCACTCTCCCCCCATTGCGCGAACGGGAAGATGATATCCTGCCGCTCGCCCGGCATTTCGCGGCACGGATGGCGCTGGAACTCGGCCGCGATACGACACCGCAATTTTCAGAAGACGTGGAACTTGCCCTGCTGCATTACGGATGGCCGGGAAATATCCGGGAACTGAAAAACGCGGTGGAACGGGCGGTTTACCGGTGTGCCACCGAAACCATTACTGATATAACGATCAATCCCTTTTCCGCCGGTACGGCGAAGGTACAGGACGACCCGACTCAAACCGCCGGTATTCTTTCAACATCCGCAGTTTCATGCAATGCCGCTGGCGATTCCGCCGGTGGTACATCAGCAGCTCGTTTCCCTCTTGCCGATCCGCTGCCCCGGGTGATTGACGTTGTCGAAAAGGAATACCTTACCCGTGCACTTGAAAAAGCGCAGTACAACCAGAGGAAAGCGGCGGAGTATCTGGGAATTACGTATCATCAGCTGCGCGGTTTATACCGGAAGCATATTGCGACATCGAATTGATACTGTCCGTTGCTGAAACGCACACTTCGAACGATAGGAGCGGAAGGATACATGGCTACCAGGATTGGAAACAAAGGTAAGCGGCGAACCGATAATTGCAACTAGCAGGAGACAATCCCGAAGGGGAACTGCTCCCCTTCGGACTTCGATTGTTATAATTCGTTACTTGCACTCATCAAGATAGGTCTTGAGGTGCTTGTCAAAATCATCAAAATCGCGTTCTTTCTTTGAGGGATATTTCTGCATTACCGCTTCACAGCTGCCGAAAGCCTTCTCAAATCCCCCCTTTTTCTGGTATTCTTTATCGGTCATCTCAAAAAGTTCACCACCATTGAGAGAAATGTAAAATCCCTCGACATCCAGATAGGAGATATTGGTCATCGGAATGGTATTCCAATCTGATTCTCCCGGGTGATTGTAAACAAGAACCTTATCGGTGCCTTCGTAGTTGAGTTGCTGCACCATTGTTTTTTTTCCGGATTTTCCGATAACATCAACGGTGACATACCGAATATCCCGATCAGGTTTTCTGAATCCGCCTTTGAACAGGCTGAAGGATTTTGCGGTGATTTCCTTCACATCATCAGGAAGTTTGAATTTGTGAAGGGTACCGGCCTCATCTTTAACTTTCATGTTTTTGTAACTGGTACCGAACTTGTTGGCCGCCATGTTCTCACCCTTGACGACCTCGCCACTCGCGGTTATGACCTCGACAGTTTTGGCAGCGGTCAGATCGTATCCGGGATAGATCAACGAATTATCCTCTTCATCGTCGCCGGCGAATGCGCTGAGAGCCAGAATGCCGCACAAAAGTGATGCATTAAGATACCGAACCATACCTACTCCTTTTTTGGGGTTTAATTGGGAAAGCATTTCTGTTAAGAAAATCTTAATCTTTTCACATTGTTCCTGTTAACCGACAAATAAATATCCCATCAGTGGTGACTGGTCGTCCTGCCGATTTACTACTTCTTTTCGAAAACTGATTGTGAAACTTTTTTTGAAAATCAGTCAACCGTAAGGGAAAGTTGCCGTTGTATGATTCCCTTATTACGGATAGGAATGAAAATGGCCCCCGAGAGAAAGAATACTATGCGGACATGCCGTGGCGCCATGACAAATTGAGGAAAATGTCACACCTGCTCATCTATTATGTGAGGGTGTCAAACAGTACCTATCAATGTCCCGAAAAGCCCGCATCGATCATCCCTGCTTCACCCATCATGTCATTGCCCAGCGATAGAACGATCTGATGTCGTTTAGAGATGATTCCGACAGGTACTTTTTTCACCCTTCTTGTTGCCCGCGGATAAAGGTAACCGGGATGCTTCCGGATTCCGGGCTATCGGAGAGGCTGCTTTTGAGTATTACTCAACTGCACCACAACGGGAAATATTACCACTATAAGAATACTGCCCTTCATTCACCTAAAAGGACATGCTGCACATGCATTCGTTTTCTTTTTCCGGTAGTATGCGATTCCTCTTTACCAGTGCGATAATGCTATCAGCCTATGGAGATATCCGGATGGATTATTACTTCGATGATGCCGTCAACGATCTGGATTATCAATGGTTTTATTATGATGATTACCGGTCCACACACCCGACGGATCGGCCTCAGGCAGCACCGTCTTCCACGCCCTCGGTTATTGATGTGCCGTATATTGAACGGAACCGGTATGCATTCGGTGATACCACCGATACCATAAAAATCAAAAACTACAACTTTTCAGTAACCGAAAGCAGTGGAAAACGCTGTGCCACCATGCCGTTTACCATGGGTAACCTCTGGGAAACATCGTATTGCAATGAAGGAACACCTTGTGCGATGCCCTACGTCGGCATTGCAACAATGCTGGCGGCGGAAGGAAGCGGGATCAATCTGTCGGATGTGGATTCCATCCATTTTTTCATCAAGTCACGTGTGCAACGTCTGACGGAAGTATGGTTCATGGTACAGACACTTGATATCGAACAGGCTGCCCACAAACCCGCAGATCACTATGAAGATGGTGAATACTACGGATATTACGGGAAGTATATAACCATTGAACCGGGGTATTGGCAGGAATTCTCGATTGCCGTTGAGGACCTTGACCTTCCCGGCACATGGGCAGTTGAATATGATTTTGATATTACAATGTGTACAAAGCTTTCCTGGGAAATAAAAGGAGACGGAGAAATCAGCAGAGATACCATCGACATTGCGGATGTCTATCTGGGTTCCGACTGGCCTGTCAAACCAAGTTTGTGGTCGAAGACCGAGGATTCCATTCCCTCTTACAATCCGGATGCAGCTATACCGCAGGTGTATTTCACTTTCGACGGCAGTATGGCAATGATGCCGGTTATAGAATGGTCGGTTTTTTCCGACAAAGAGTGTGGTGGTTCCACAAAGCTTGATCCGGTATATATTTCGGGTGATGCTGAGGACGGTGATGCGCCTCCGTTGCTGCTTCCTGAAACTGGTTCTGACGGAAAAGGAAACGGAATAACGGCAGGTATCGAATTCGGAGGAGATGTGTCCTGCGACACCTTTGAGTATCCGCCCTATGCCGGTATTGAAATGAACTGTTACGATTCCGTCGGTGAAACATACTGGGATGTACTTTCAAACGGCTCCGACGGGACTGTTTATTTTCAGTACAAAACCGAAGGGATTTTTTCCGGGTACCTGCGGTTTGAAGTGTTCGACCGTAACGATGTCGCGGATACGGGAAAAACCTCTCGACCCCGCTCCCGGGGAACCTTCATCCCGTATTTTCTCTATGTTCCCTCTACCGAAGGCAGCCGGCGAACAGTCAGGATTCCCTTCGATCAACTTGTCACCCGTTCAAACCCGGACGGCCACCGGACAACCCCGCTTGATCTGCACAACATTGCTAAATTTCAATGGAAAACCTACGGAGAAGATGGAGGCCTCTGCAGGTTTTCAATTGATAACATCTATTTTCCAGGGCTGAATTTCACCACGCACGCGCTAAAGGAAATCCCTGCAGGAGCGACAATCAGGAAGCAACTGTTTATCGGACAATCTGGAAATCTACTGGTGGTGAATTGGGATGCGACAGCCAGGATTTCTCGTGGGTACCTGCGAATTATCGATCTGAAAGGCAAAGAGTTATTTTGTACCACGTTACCGGTGGATGGTTCCTCACACCTGAAGATTTCTGCCACCGGGTTTCCACCCGGGACGTATCTCTTCGAACTGGAAAATACCGGTACCGGAAGGGAACCGGTCATTATGAGAGCACGAGGTATGATTCTCCGGTAACCACACTCGCCAGCCCCGCACCGAACACCAGAAACAGATTCAACTGACCGGTCATCGTTTCTCGGTCTCCCCTATTTTTTCAATTGCACTGCGCTGAGGATCGTTTCGGCACTCTGTACTCCCGGGGTGAACCGCTTGAACTCCCTGCCGTTCTCGTCGAGAATAATGAGTGACGGAAGTCCGCGGATCCCGTAGGTGCGGAAGGTCGGATAATCATCCCTGTTCGTCGTTTTAATATATTTGACCGTTGCGACATCGGTCAACGTGACACCCATCTTCCGAATAATCTCATCCTGCATCTGACAGGGGCGTCCGTTCGGATTCATGAAAAAAAGAAGCTGCTTTTTCGCGACGTTATCCGATACGGGTACTGCAGTACCCGATTCCGAAAATGCGTATCCTCCCGTTACTGCCATGATACCGAAAACGATTGCCAGATGCAGCATCTTTTTACCTGTCATGATCCGCTCCTTTTTACATAGGTAATAAATTCAATTGAAAATCTTGTGTTTTTTATTCTGAATCCTGAATACCGAGTTCTGAATTCTGTGCAGAGGTGAGTTCTACTTATTCACCACCAGAGCACCCATTGGACAAAATCTCCCGCATCTGCCGCAATTCGTACACTTCGATTCATCAATTGTCGGTGCATCATAGCCATTTTGCTGTATGGCCCCCACCGGGCATACCATGACCGACGGGCAGGGATGATTCTGAGGACAACGACTGGTAATAACCTTCACGGACATGTAGTATCTCCTTGTTTAACGCGAAAATGCACCTGATGCGAATACCCCTATAAGTGCTCCATAGATGGTACTGATAAACGGATTACTGGTTATCGGGCAGGTACCGCTCGCACAACCGATAAACCGGTAGTAGGCGAATCCACCCAATGCGCCAAGTACAACGCCAATAATCAACCGTGTAACCATATATACACTCCTTTTTTTCTGAATCGTTTCCATAGTACCGTTTCATTCATTTAGTTGAAGGCAGACCGGTATGTCTCCGTGGATCTTTTATCGGAGAACTTTTGTTTATTCGAATATTAATATATACTATTTAACCCAAAAAGTCAACATCTAATTAAACCATCGTCGATGTAAACAGTCAGGCTTTCAAAGAGATAATGATAGTGATGTACTGCAGCTCCTGTACGGACAGCCTTGGGTGGCATAGCCCCCACTCACCTCCTGGTGGAGCACTTCATTATTGCGAGATGTTCTCCCTGATAGTGCAGAATATAGCCCCCGGTTGCATACGAAGCGAAGTTGATTGCCCTACCGAAACCTGACTGCACCAGCCTTCCGGCCAGATCGGTAATTTTCCATGAAACCGCATCTGGCAAACAGACCGTTCTTTGGGAAATAACCGGGGCACCATACAATGGATGTTCATTCAATACGATCCGATTCGTTGCGGTTATTTCTCCCAGCAGATTGGTGTACTCAAAAGAAACCCGGTAGGGCCACTGTTCATCATTTGAATTATTGTCATCCCACTCATGTTTCCAGTGTTCCTGCGGTGCCCCGGAAACCACCAGCCACAGTTTGGAGCAGTTGTCCGGACAGTTGAAGGCAAGTGACTGTTCCGGATTGGTTCCATCTGCCACATCAGCACGGCCCGTTTCACTATATGCTCGTGTGCCGTCTTTGAGCAATGCGACAAACCCGAAACGCCACCCACCCTGATCGACATTGAGCGTTCTGAAGCCGCCGGCGCCCGCGTCGCCTTTGAAATGAACGGTAACCGGGAAAGCCGCTTCGGGAGCATTGAGCTTGATGCAGTTGTAACCATAATTCTCGATGCACACCGATTTGTCAATTTGCCAGTAGTTATTCCCGACGGAATTCATTTTCACCTGTTCTCTGCTGTCGATATACCGTTCCCCATACGACCGGATATGTGGAAGATCCCAGGTAGTCAGAAGAGCGGCATGCTCGTAAATTTCATCGTTGAATTGTGCCTGCGACAGTGAATTCAACCGTTTATAGGTTTCCACCGGGTCTTCGGGACGCTTCGAATCTCTCCACAGTGTTCCCAGAAAGGTCAGATCATGTTTCCAGGTCCAGTAATCGGGAAGAAAATAGTTCGCATAGCGGGGTGTTTCATGCAGTATATGCAGATGATTGCTCTTGATATAATTACGGAAATCACCCGCGGTAAACTGCTGCTCCGGATAAACTTTGAAAGACATCCACTGCGCGCACTGCTCCCAGAATCCGTTTCCCCCGGCGCCGTTGTCTCCCAGCCCATACTGATACCCGCCGTCACCGTCACACCCGGTGATGTATTGAAAACAGTGCCCCATTTCATGTGCCACGACCGTTTTATTATTTGCCGCGGGGACACTGACGTGCAGACTCCCCACAAGATCATCCTGCCCCGAACCGTTGGCGGTCCAGTCGGTGCTGTACAATAAAAAAATCATCAGTTTGTAACGGTCGGTTACTGATGAACCTTCGATGGCAAATTTCAGAGAATCGCGATAAAAGGCATAGTTTTTTTCAGCTCCATCCAGAAGGGCATTCATATCCACACGGTAGCTTCCCGAAGTAGTCGAAGGGTCACTGCCGAATCCGGATTCCCAGAATACCACTACATTATCCGACTCCCTGCTTCGGGCATGGCACCACTGACTGGAGCTGCTGTTGAGATCCATATTCCTGATGAATTGAGGGAGGTACACCTCTTTCTGTGCCGCGACCGAAAATGATACAGCGAGTAGCAGAGAAAATAGTAATCGGATGTTCATGTTTGGAGAGCTCCTGTGCCGCATGCAGTCGAATAGTATTCTTAGGGTAGCACTACTTATGGTAATATACCAACCCTTGAATGAACAGAGAACGGTTTTCAGGAACACGCGGAGGGATCGGATAAAAAAATGTTGAAGTTCATTTCAACGATCAACCGATTGAATACACCCGGTATCCGGTATCGATGGCCGGAAAGAAATCATATGCCCGGTTAAAAGCAGTTACCATTCCGGAACCGGGTTCCCTATCGGAGAGTAACCCCTTCCATCAGTTGATGAAAGGTCGAAACATCCGCAGGCAGCACCGTCTGGAAATCGGGCAATCCCTCTGTCAGATGTTCCTTTACGGCTGCAGTGACCGCACCTGCCAACGCATCGATGATCGCATCATCTTTCTTAACCGCATGTTCACGCAGGTGGTCGACGATTCTCCGCTTGAATTCCTCCGGAGCGGGCATGAGATGAAGCAGTGAAAACAGTTCCTCCGGAGCATCCGAGATTTCCATAAGCGCCCGGAGTACAACAACGTTGCCGCCTCATCGGAAGAGGCCTCAGCGAATGTCCGCTCAATTTCAGCCGGAATGGAAGAGATGAGTGCCTCCATATCCGAGGTTGCCAAAAACTGCCAGCATGAATCAGAGATTGCCCGGGATGCCCAGGAGAAGGTAAGCGAAACCAGTACCCTGATGCAGCGACTCGGTGAATCCGCCAATGAAATCGGTCGTATCATCGACACGATTAATGACATAGCTGCAAAAATAAATCTTCTGGCACTCAATGTGACTATCGAAGCGGCATCGGCAGGCGAAGCCGGCAAAGGATTCGCCGTGGTCGCGAATGAAGTGAAGGAACTTTCACGCCAGACCGCAAAGGCAACCACCGACATCCGGAAAGCGGATAGTAACACTTCCGCAGTTTTCCACAGGTATGTATCTCGCGGAGTTCACCCGCAGTGACCGGAGCACCTTTGTCTGGAAAGGCATTGCCTCGCCGCAACAGGGCATGCAGAAAATTACGGCGCTTTCCCACATGGCACCGCATCGCACCTCGGCGCATGCCGCCATCGGCCTGCCGTTTATTTTCCGACATGATGATTTCTATCCGCTCGACCGACAACTTTTCGAACCATCGGAAGATCTTCTCATCGAAATGAGCCGTGATCCGCGATGGTACGTTTTCGATCAAACTGAAATACGTTCCTATTATTTCACCATTTCCGAGTCGGACTCCCTTTCGATGGAGCAGAACGCTCAGCTTGAGGAGTATATCCCCGCGGGATTCGAGTTTGAAGGCAAGACGATCGGTACGGTGGGCCTGCGCTATAAGGGTTCGAAATATACTCTTGAGCACTGTTTTGATACCGAGGGAAACCGGAACAGTTTTGCGGAATGCAGAAACGTCGCACTTAAAATAAAATTCAACGAATATGACGAAACCCTCAGGTTCTACAACATGAAGAAACTGAATCTTCATGCGATGCCGTATGATGACGGAAAACTCCGTGAAATGCTCGCTTATCAGCTATTCCGTGACATGGGCATCTACACCAGCAGGACCGCATTCGCGAAAGTATATATCAACGGGGTCTTCCGGGGCCTTTTCACGACGGTCGAGAATATCGACGGCCGTTTCACCAAATCCCGCTGGCCCGACTACGGCGACGGCAACCTCTACAAGGAGGTATGGCCGCACCGGCTCAACCGAAAGATATATAAAGATGCCCTGGTAACCAATGAAGACAGCAAGCAGGTCGATCGCATGCTCGATTTTTACTATGCGATTGATTCCTCGACCTCCGGGACGCTTCTCCCCAATGTCAGCCCATATATGGATTTCAATTACTTTCTCCGGTATATCGTTGTTGATCGGGCCATTCACAACAGCGACGGCATCATGACCTGGTACGCCAGTAGTAACCAGAAGAACAACCATAATTTTTATTTTTATGAAGAGGAGAATCCCGGTGGAAGATTCTGGCTCGTTCCGTGGGACCTCAATCTTACGCTCTATCCTACAGACCCCATCATCGACGGGTTCGGCGTTCCCGAATGGAATATCACTCCCGACAGCTGCGAACCGATGGAAGTATGGAGCGGGTCACCCGTTGTTCCGCCCAACTGCGACAAACTTATCCGGCTTACCGCGGAAACACTCTGGGATGAATTCGTCGCTTACGGCGAGGATTTTCTGTCATCAGTGTTTTCAGTCGATAGAATGAAGACCCGAATCGATCGTCTGGTGGAACTCATCGATCCGGTAATGGAAGATGAACCGACCGTCAGTTACACTCGCTGGAAAAAACAGACGGAGATTCTCCGTTCTTCAATGGAAACCCTGCATTCGGGGTTTGATGATTATATTCACGACCGGACCGCGCCGGTTGACACGACCGGGTACCTCACCCCCTTTCCCGGTGACAGCGGTCTGCTGACCGACCGGGTGAACAATTTTGAATTTGACACATCGGCATTGGTTGAACCGTGGACGTATACCCTTGTATCGGACAGTTCCACGGCGACGTTGCGGCACTCCTCCGACACGCCGCTCTGGGGGAAAAATGACCTCCTCGGTTCGTTCATTTTCAATCCGCTTGACACTTCCGAACCATTTACGGAATGGGCATGGTTCGGCTGTTTTTTCAGGGAACCAACCGACCTGTCGGAGTGCAAACGTATTAGAATGGATCTGCGCCTTGATGTACCGCGTTACTGCAGCATCTACCTTGAAAGTGATGTGTTTGACAGCGCGGATGTTTCCGACCGAGGCGGCTGGTTCGGTGTAATCAGCGCCGACAGCAGACGATACACCTTCGAAATAAATGATATCGCCTACCCGTCGTGGGCCGCCCCCGACAGCCCTGACCTGCTGGATTCCGCACTCACGAGAGTGAAAGGCATCTGGATAAGCCCTGAAGCCCGGTTCGATGATCAGGGACGGTTGCGTGTCGTTCCCGACAGTGGTTATGTTCATATCGACAATATTATTTTCGAGTTCTGAGCGCTCACTTCGGAATTTCGTCAGTTCGCTGTTCGCACTACCCGTACAGCGATAGTATCCCATACCCGGGTGGATGCATCCGGTCCCGTATGGTCTGGCGATATCCATTTTTTCACTTTTTCCGGAAAGTTAACCGATGGTAATAAACATCTGTTCCTCATTCACACGGATTGCAGCCATAGTAATCCGAGGCGGCATTTATTCCGGAGTCGTTGTATCACTGCTTACCGGGTGTACTTCGCCGGCACAGCGGCAGACGGTGCAACCATCCGTTGTTCCTGCAGAGCTGCCGCAGACCTCCCCCTGGGAAATCACCGCACAGTGTGCCGCGCTCGGCAAATGCATGAACCTCGGCAATGCGCTCGACGCCCCCACCGAAGGTGCCTGGGGCGTAACGCTGCAGGAATCGTATTTTTCCCATGTCAACAAACTCGGATTCAATTCGGTCCGTATTCCGGTCCGATGGTCCGCTCACATCGACAGTACAGCTCCCTGGGATATCGATTCCGTTTTTTTTGACCGTGTTACCTGGGCTATTGAACAGGCCCGTGCCAACGGCCTTCGTGCTATAGTCAACGTGCATCATTACGAAACGCTCATGAGTGACCTTGATGGACAGCGTCCCGTATTCCTCGCCATCTGGCGGCAGATTGCGGAACGTTATTCCACGTACGGTCCGGAAGTATACTTTGAACTGTGTAATGAGCCCAACGGCGCACTTACACCCGCCGCATGGAACGCCCTCGCGAAAGAAACGCTGACGATTGTCCGCGAATCGAATCCCCGTCGCAGTGTACTCATCGGTCCCGGCAACTGGAACAGTATCGGCAGTATTGAATCACTTGAACTGCCGACGGACAGTTTTCTCATCGCAACGGTACATTACTACGAACCGATGCAGTTTACACATCAGGGAGCATCGTGGATCAGGGGTACCGCTTCGTGGATCGGAACACGGTGGCGCGGAGAACACCAGGACACGCTTACCGTCATGTCGCATTTCGACAAGGTAACCGGCTGGTCGGAACGGAACGGTATCCCCGTTTTTCTGGGTGAGTTCGGCGCGCTGGATTCAGCCGATACCGTATCCCGGATTCTTTACACTTCGTTCATCGCGAAACAGGCAGTTCGTCGCGGATGGTCCTATGCATACTGGAAATACAGCGGCAATTTCGGCATTCATGATGATTCAACGGGTATCACCCATGATGTCCTGGTTGATGCACTGCTCAGACCCGGTACCACATTTTCCTCATGGATGAAAACAGCACTGGCCGATACCACACCAGCAGACCCCGGAAGCGACCGCTACCTGCTTCTTGACGACTTTGAAGACCGCCTGCCCGAGAGAAATGCGCTGTATTCCCTCGGTGTGGCGCGCGGAGTAGTCGGAGCGGATGCTTCCTGCTGCGGCTGGTCGGTATGGTATCAGACCCCAAGCGTGATAACCGACGGCAGGGGTTCCCGCATCATCTCCGTTCAGAACGTGGGAAACACCGGTCGTAAGGCAAACTTCGGACAGCTCATCGGTAACTGGGGTTCCACAGGTAAAGGACTTTTTGCCCGGGGGCTCGTCAAAGGCGATAACTATCCCTCCCTAAATATCAGCACTCCGCTGCTCGGATCGTATAACAAAGACTGGTTCGATTTATCAACATTGACCGCCATAACCTTTCGTGCCAAAGGCCACGGCAGGATGCGGGTCAATTTCATTACCGACACGATCCTGAACGGTTACCCGCAGGGTGAAAACTGGGGCCATTTCGGTTGTGATTTCGGACTCACTCCCGAATGGAAGCTGTACACATTTCCCGTTTCCTCGATACAGCCCAAACCATGGTCCCGCCCACAACAGGAAGAACTACCCTGGAGTGCAGCCATGAAAAAAGTCTGCTCCGTTGAATTCGCCACCAGTCAGAACTACGACCGCGTTGCCGATGATACGATCGAGATTTACCTTGATGCTATTCGGCTATACGGAGTGACTGAAGAGGCATTGGGATTGAAACCGTAATGTAGCAACTAACAGGACGAAAAACAATACCCCGGACACGATATCGTATCCGGGGCAACGCACCTTTCGCCTGCGAAGAATCAACAATCCACGCCTTAACTCCGCGGGTTTTCGTGTTGTAACCCTGAGTGGGATGCTCGGTTTTTCAGCAAGTTATGATACACTGGTATAGCATAGGATATCCGGCATGTCTATGATGTTCTCATCAAAACGAGAAGGTCTCCTCCGGACGGAGAGGATTCACTTTTGCTATCATCTGGTGGTTTCCGATTTTCTCTGATCTTTAATCATTTTGACATTATGATTTTTGAGTTCTATATTCATCTGTGTGGTCGTTCAAAACAGCTTTCTTGAGAGGTAGAAATCATGCAATGTAAGGCGGAACCAACTTTTAATTGTCGAAAACTCTTCAACTTCACCATATATTCCAATATTATCTTACTGTTTTTCTGTACCGGGCATCCGTTCGCTCAGGAAACACCCGATCTGCTGCAGCTTTATAATTCCGTTATCTCAACTTATAAAATTCCCTACTGCTGCGGCTCCACCATTCAGGAATGTGTGGAAAAGAAGCCTGATTGTTCGATAGCACGTCGTTTGAAGACCTTCACGTTCTGGATGGTCGATCATACCCCCCCTCCGACCGTTGAAAACATGCGCGAGGAACTCGACAACCGTTATAACGGTTTTACGACAACTGCAACGGCCACCATTGATACGAACCGACTGCCCCGGATCGGTAACCCCAAAGTACCGGTTACACTGATCGCCTACGCTTCGTCCACCTGTCCGCTCTGCAAACGTGTCGTGGGTGAACTGATCGACAGTGTGAAGTTCGGATGCCTGAGGAACAAGGCCCAACTGCTGGTCAAACTGTTCGGTACCAATTTCGGAAATTGTGCGCTGTATGCCGCTCAGGACGATGGCAATTTCTGGAAGCTTTTCAAGGCGTTGAAGGAAAGGAAAAGTGTCATCAAGGAAGAGAAAGTGATACTCGCATTCGCCGACAGTCTCGGCATTGTCACCGATGGCTTCAAAAAACGGTTCAAGGATCCCCGGACACAGCAGTGGCTCATTGCGGCGAAAGAAGAAGGAAGTCGCAACGGGGTGAAATACATCCCGACTTTTTTCATCAATGGTAAACGATACCAGAGCTACAAAGACCCGCAATGGGTGTGTGACGCGGTGCTGTTCGAACTGGAAAAATGATAGTGATCCGGGCGAATGCAGGGGCGTGTTTCAAGCCCGCCCGTACACGCCCACCCGTATCATTTGATCCGATCCGTACAGATATCCCTCAGAAATGTTTCAACGCCATCGTTCCCAGCGGAAAAACATTGAACCCGATCTCATATAATTTCTGATGATCGAGAATGTTCCGGCCATCGAAAATAAACGCCGGCTTTTCCATTTTGTCAAAAATACGGTCGTAATCCAGATTTTTATAAAGATCCCATTCCGTCATGACCGCAATGGCATGAGCGCCTTCGGCCGCGGTATACGGATCCTCCATATAGGTGACCTCCGTTTCGCAGTCCGCAAGGTCCTTTTTTGCATTGGGTATCGCCTCGGGATCGGAAATCACGACCTGCGCCCGTTCCTCGAGCAGATGCCGGGTGACGTCGATCGACGGTGATTCCCGGGTATCACCCGTATCGGCCTTGAAAGCGAACCCGAACAAGGCGATTTTCTTTCCGGCTATCGTGTTGAACATGACACGCAGCATCGTCTCGACGAACCGCTGTTTCTGATAGTCATTGATCGCCACCACATTCTCCCAGTACTGTGCCACCTCGGTAAGACCGTACTTCTCACATATATAAACCAGATTGAGAATATCCTTTTTAAAGCAGGAACCGCCGAATCCGACGCTCGCCTTGAGAAACCGGTTGCCGATACGGCCGTCCATGCCGATCGCACGTGCCACTTCATTGACATTCGCTTCGGTCTTCTCGCAGAGAGCGCTGATACTGTTGATGGAGGAAATCCGCTGAGCGAGAAACGCGTTGGCGGTCAGCTTGGACAATTCGGAGCTCCACACGTTACTGGTGAGAATCCGTTCACGGGGAATCCAGTTCGCGTAAATCTCCACTAATACATCCTGCGCTTTTTTTCCCGATTCGGTTTCGGGAGCGCCGATCAGCACCCGGTCGGGATGGTCAAGATCCTCCATGGCGGTACCTTCGGCGAGGAACTCCGGATTGGAAAGTACTTCAAAATGAATACCCTTGTCGTTCGCATTGAGAATCCGCTCCATGGCACGGGCGGTCCGCACCGGCAGCGTACTCTTCTCGACGATGATTTTATCCGTCGTCGAAACACGAACGATGTTCCGTGCGGTCTTCTCCCAATACTGCAGGTCGGCAGCTTTCCCCGCGCCGGCTCCAAACGTTTTGGTGGGCGTATTGACGGAAACAAAAATCACCTCAGCCTCTTCGATGGCCGTGTCGATTTCAGTCGAAAAAAAGAGATTTCTTCCGCGGGCGATCTTCACGACATCGAGCAGACCGGGCTCAAAAATCGGCAGCTCATCGGAATTCCATGCCGCGATACGCTCCGGATTGATGTCAACAACGGTTACTTTGTACTGCGGGCATTTCGCGGCAATCGCCGCCATGGTCGGACCGCCGACATACCCGGCACCGATACAGAGAATTTTTCTGGAAAATTGCGAACTTTGTGCCATCAACAACTCCAAGCTGTTGTTAAAATGAAACGAGCGAACACCTGCCATTCGCTCCCCATACCCCTCTTGCACTGCTTGCGTGAACCGGAATTGTCCGGTCCAGTATAAAATACCTTTTTACCCATTTGAATGAGAAGCTTTAATCGCACTGAATACGCAATCCGCCAGACCGCTGCGCACTTCATTGATAATCGACCGGTCCGGATGCCGTTTCGGATGGACATGGTTTGACAGCAGGATAACACCCGCCCGGGCAACCGGATCGATCACCATGGAACATCCGGTGAATCCCGTTTTGCCGAAAGTCTGACCGCCGCGCCCGCTTCCCATGAATGCCGGTTGCGCAAGCTCCCACCCTGCTCCGGCACAGCTGCCGGGAGCAGGGCTCAGGTTGGTATGCATGAGTGCAACCGTTCCGGTACTGAAAAACCTGCTCCCCCCATAAACGCCTTCATCAACAAGCATCCGCATCACCTTCAGAAGATCCGGCACCGTGGAAAACAATCCGGCGGAACCCACCACTTTCGGGCGTAGGGCAAATGCACTCTCGTCATGCACCTCGGCATGCACCAACCTTCCGCGACCGGGATCAAATTCGGTTGGTACCACATCATCCGCATTACCCCGTTCAGGGAAAAAACCGGTACGGGACATCCCGAGGGGACCGAACAGCAGCTCATCGGCAGCGGCATCCAGCGGTTTGCCCGTTATCCGTTCAACGACCATCCCCAGCAGAATACTCGTCGCATTCGCATATGAAAATACCGTTCCGGGAGGAGAACGCAGCGGTGCCGAAAGGATTTTCTCCAGTAAAGCATTCCCCTCCAGTTCTCTGAAAGCGGAGAGCCGGAATCCGAAATCGAGTGTATGGGTCAGCAGGTGCAGCAGGGTGATATCTTCACTCCAGGTTCCGGTAAACGGCACGGTTGCAGTGAGACGGTCATCATAATGCAGTTTACCCTGATCGATCAATTGCAGCGCCAGAAGAGCTACCGGGACCGCTTTCGTGATCGACGCGACATCGTAAATACTGTCTTCCCTGACCGGGGGAGCATCTGACGCATACGTGTACTTCCCGAATGCTCCGCGCCACTGCAGTCCGTCGGCAACAACACCGACGACGCACCCCGGAAAGACGCTGCGTTTAATCGCCTCCTGACACAACGCGGTTATGTTCTCCTTCACTGCTCCCCTTTCGAAAATCCAGGCAAATGACAACCCGTGGCGCCGGTAGTATTTTTATCACCGTACCGTTTGATTCTGAACTCAGATTACGATGAAAATACACTTTTACCATTCGGGAGCAACCGATGCTGGAACAACTCGAACCACGGACCGTCTGGAAATATTTCGAAGAATTCTGCTCGATACCGCACCCATCGGGACATGAGGATCGGGCACAGAAATATGTGATCGATTGCGCCGCGAAACTGGGACTGACCGCGATCACCGATATTACCGGCAACGTGCTTATCAGAAAAAAAGCGACCCCAAACGCCTCAGACCGAAAAACGGTGGTGCTGCAGAGCCATCTCGATATGGTTCCCCAGAAAAATGCCGCTACGGCACATGATTTCAAAAACGATCCGATCAAACCGGTTATTGATGGTGAATGGGTGAAAGCACAGGGTACCACTCTCGGTGCCGATAACGGCATAGGTGTAGCGATTGCACTGGCAGTTTTGGAGAGTCGTTCCATTAACCACGCGCCCGTCGAAGCGCTCTTTACCCTTGACGAGGAACGGGGCATGACCGGCGCCTT
>JAFGHA010000297.1 GCA_016930275.1 Chitinispirillaceae bacterium | reverse complement strand
GTGCAGGCCTGGAGGGACTCGAACCCCCAACCAACGGTTTTGGAGACCGCTACTCTACCAATTGAGCTACAGACCTAAGGTAATGATCAATCCAGTCCGATAGTATACCGCGCAACTGCGCACGATCATATAAGACGGAACGTTATTTTGCCTCCTTATGAACGGTACGTTTCCGTTCAAATCGACAATACTTTATAAACTCCACCCGTCCGGAATGTTTCCGTTTATTCTTGGTGGTTTCATAATTACGTTGCTTACACGATGTGCACTCAAGCGTTACTTTATCTCTAGGCATAATACCAGGTTTCTACGATTCGAATGGTTGAAAATTACTCAATCACTTCGGTCACCACACCGGCGCCGACGGTACGTCCACCTTCACGGACGGCGAAACGAAGTTCCTTCTCCATAGCGATGGGTCCGATGAGCTCAACTTCAAGCGCAGCGTTGTCGCCGGGCATGATCATCTCGATACCGTCGGCCAGTTTGAGATTTCCGGTAACATCGGTGGTACGAAAATAGAACTGCGGCCGGTATCCGCTGAAGAACGGTGTATGACGTCCGCCTTCTTCCTTTGACAGAACGTATACATTCGCCTTGAACTTTTTGTGCGGAGTAATTGAACCGGGTTTCGCAAGCACCATGCCGCGTTCAATCTCGTTTTTGTCGACACCACGCAGCAGTGTACCGATATTGTCACCGGCCTGTGCCTGATCGAGCAGCTTACGGAACATTTCCACACCGGTTACTATTGATTTGCGGGTGTCACGGAGTCCGACGAGTTCAACCTCGTCACCGACTTTCACCACACCACGCTCAACACGACCGGTTGCAACCGTGCCACGACCGGTGATCGAGAAAACGTCTTCGACCGACATCAGAAACGGTTTGTCGGTTTCACGCTGCGGCTCGGGGATGTAATTGTCGATTGCATCCATGAGATCGAGAATACACTTCGCTTTTTCAGGATCTTCCGGATTTGTAAGCGCGCCGATGGCACTTCCGCGGATGATCGGAATTTCGTCGCCGGGAAATTTGTATTTGGTAAGCAGTTCGCGGATCTCAAGTTCGACCAGTTCGAGAAGTTCAGGATCGTCAACGACATCAACCTTGTTGAGGAAAACGACGATATGCGGCACACCGACCTGATACGCGAGAAGAATGTGTTCACGGGTCTGCGGCATGGGACCGTCGGCAGCGCTCACCACCAGAATGGCACCATCCATCTGTGCGGCACCGGTAATCATGTTTTTCACGTAGTCGGCATGTCCCGGACAGTCAACGTGCGCATAGTGACGGGTTGTCGTTGAGTATTCAACATGGGAAGTGGCAATCGTGAGGATCTTGGTCTCATCACGCCGACCCTGAGATTCAGAAGCTTTTGCGACCTCATCATAAGCTACATATTGCGCGAGACCTTTACTCGCCATAACACGGGTAATCGCCGCAGTCAGGGTCGTCTTGCCATGATCAACATGACCGATCGTACCGACATTCACGTGGGGTTTGGAACGATCAAATTTTTCCTTTGCCATGGATACCTCTCAGTACATATGGTGAATAGTTATTGATGCAGTAAACGTGTAAAAATCCAAAAAAATTAGCGGATACTAAATCCGGTACTACAGAAAAAAATAAGCCCACAACGGGACTCGAACCCGTGAACCTCATCCTTACCAAGGATGTGCTCTACCAACTGAGCTACATGGGCATTTTTTATAAGCGGGCAATGAGATTCGAACTCACAACAGCCACCTTGGAAGGGTGGAGCTCTACCATTGAGCTATGCCCGCCTGTCATTAATAGTATTGGGCAGGGGTGGTTTCGAACCACCGTAGGCGTAAGCCAATGGATTTACAGTCCATCCCCTTTAACCACTCGGGCACCTACCCATTTCCTGGAGCCGATGAAGGGACTCAAACCCCCGACCATTCGATTACAAGTCGAACGCTCTATCAACTGAGCTACATCGGCAAAAATGCCTAGGAGAAAAAAGTCTTTCAAATATAATTCGTGTATAAAAAGAAAGTCAAAACAATTACATCATATCTTCCGTTGAATTTCTCTTGTAACACTGCGGTCTAAACGACCTTTTTTCTCAGGATTTTTTGATGATTTTATCAACAATTCCGTACTTTTTAGCCTCATCAGCCGACATAAAAAAATCACGGTCGGTATCTTCAGCAATCTTTTTGATCGACTGACCGGTATGCTTCGCGAGGATTTCATTGAGGTTATCCCGAATCCGGAGCATTTCCTCCGCCTGGATCTGGATATCCGAAGCCGGTCCGAACATATTTCCCGAAATAAGTGGCTGATGAATCAGTACCCTGCTATGCTCCCAGACAAGGCGTTTGCCCTTGGTACCGGCACAAAGAATAACCGCCGCCATACTTGCAGCCTGCCCCTGGCAAACGGTACTCACCGCAGACCCGGCATACTGCATAGCATCGTATATCGCCAGTCCGGATGAGATAACCCCCCCCGGGCTATTAATATAGACAATAATATCGTCATGATTTTGCCCGTCGAAAAAGAGAATCTTTTTCACGATCGACTCCGCAGACTCGTCGTTGATTTCACCCCACAGGAATATTTCCCTGCGTTTGAGCAGTTGTTCTTCGATCTCACTACCCGACATCATTTTTTTTAACTTTTTGGACATGTCATCATTCGGACTTTTCGGCATAACTTACTCCTTACTATTCAGAGTAGATAACAGTATCTGTTTTTTTTCGTCATTTTCATATGCTTCCGGTGGTAACGTCACCACGGCGGCACCATCCGGAAGATCTTTCACTGTGATACCGAGACCACCGAGCCGATCCCTGATGGCATCGGCTACCGGAAAATTTTTCTCTTTTCGCGCCGTGCGCCGCCGGGATACTATATCGACCACGGCACTGCTGATTTCGTCGGTGATATCCGCAGCCCCTTCGATCCGCACCTCTTCTCCATCCGCACCGTAAGCGACCGTAACACGTTCCTCCGCATCCTCCATTAAAAGATCAAGCCCAAGAACCCTATCCGCTTCCGCAACACAGGCACGTCGAAGTCCACCGGTCAGGGAGGTATCATGGATACAATCCCATAAGGCAGCCACGGCACGCGGCATATTGAGATCGTCGCCTACGGCGGCATAAAACGCTTCGAGTGTTTCGGTAACCTGTTCGTTTGACCAGGTTTCGTCGGGTCCCAGCGCGCGAACGGTTTTCCGCAGACTTTTCAGACTCTGCTCCGCAGCCTGCAGCCCCTCCCAGGAAAAACTCAGCGGCGACCGGTAATGCGCACTGAAACAGAACATCCGGTACGCGAGCGGAGCAATCCCCCTCCGGCGAACGGTTGCCATGGTGACGAATGACTCTCCCGACTTCGCCATTTTTCCTTTATCAAGCATCAGAAATTCACCATGCAGCCAGTAGCGGACAAACGGTTTACCGGTGGCGGCTTCGGTCTGGGCGATTTCGTTGGTATGATGGACCCGGATATGATCGGCACCGCCGCAATGAATATCGATCGGCTGCGGCAGATAGGCAAGCGACATGGCACTGCATTCAATATGCCAGCCGGGGAAACCGGTTCCCCACGGGCTCTCCCACTCCATCTGACGTCGCTGGTCGGTCGGCGAAAATTTCCACAGAGCGAAATCGGTCGGATTGCGTTTCTCCCCCATTTCGACACGCTCTCCGGCACGAAGGTTTTCCGGATCAAGACCGGCGAATTCCACATAGGCAGGAAATTTTTCGGTATCAAAATAAATACCATCGACAGTCCGGTAGGTAAACCCTTTCTCTTCGAGAGTACGGACCAGCGAAATCATCTGTTCAATATGATCGGTTGCCTTCGGCCACCGGTCGGCATTGAGGATATTGAGCGAAGCGATATCTTCCATAAACGTCTCGGTGAAATGCGCTGCGATATCCCAGACACTCTTCCCCTCACGGCGGGCACCTTTTTCCATTTTATCTTCGCCGGTATCCTCATCTGAGGTAAGATGTCCCACATCGGTGATATTGACGATATGGTTCACCCGGTAATCGAATAAAAGAAGAGCCCTCTTCAAGACATCTTCGAAGATATAGGTACGCAGATTGCCGATATGCGCATAATTGTAGACCGTCGGTCCGCAGCAGTAGATTCCTACCGGATCATGCAGCGGCTCAAACGGTTCCTTGATACGCGAGGCGGTATTGAAAAGGTACAATGCCTTTTTCATATGCTACTCCAGAGTCACCTTGCCGGTACCGGTGGTGACGCGTCCGATCCGGCACGGCGTAAATGGTTGCAGCAGGGGATCGGCGATAATCTGTTCGGCATTTTCACGGGCAACCACCAGTACCATACCGATGCCCATGTTAAAGGTATGATACATCTCGTCGCGCTCGACACTTCCGGTCTGCTGCAGCCAGGTGAAAATCGGTGGTGGCTCCCACGTGTTCAGTTCAACAACGGCATCGCATTGCGCGGGAAGAACCCGATTGATATTATCCTGAAATCCGCCACCGGTAACATGCACGCATCCTTTGATCAGCGAGCGCTGCATGATTTCATGGACCGGCAGATAGGAACGGTGCGGTTCCTGCAGCACCTCACCGAAAGTCCTGCCTGCCTCCTCAAAGCGGTCACCGTAGTTTTTACCGCCGATTTCCTTAACGATTTTGCGCGCGAGGCTGTACCCGTTCGTGTGCAGGCCGCTCGAGGCGAGACCGATCAGGACATCACCTTCGACCACCGAGGAACCATCAATGACCCGATTGTTATCCACCAGTCCGACGATGGTACCGACGAGATCGTACTCATCCTTTTTGTAAAGATCCGGCATCTCCGCGGTCTCACCGCCGATAAGTACACAGCCGTTCCGACGACATGCCAGCGCGAGCCCGCCGACGATTTCCTTCGCGACTTCCGGCAGAAGCTTGTAGATCCCTATGTAATCCAGAAAAAACAACGGGCGGGCACCCATAACCAGAATATCATTCACGCAATGATTGACGATATCCTGTCCCACCATGGTATGATTGCCCGTTTCGAATGCGATCATTACCTTGGTTCCCACGCTGTCGGTCGATGAAACCAGTACCGGGTGTTCGTGCTCAGAAAGATTCGCGATATCGAACATGCCGCCGAACTGACCGAACCGGCCCAGAACCCTTTCATTATAGGTAGAAGCAACGATTTCACCGATGCTTCCTTTCACTGAATTCCACGTACCGATATCAACCCCGGCATCCTGGTAGCGTAATGGCTTTGTCATAACAACCGCTGTTTTCTATGGTTGAATTACCTGTTCTTTCGTGTGTCGCATTTGAACGGAAAAATTCGAAAGGAAAAGAGTAGTGAACGACCTGTTGAAAAACTATTAAAATAGGTTAAGCACGTTTTGGAGTCAATCTCCGACCGCCTGTCAAAATCCGGTTTTGTACCGTGATTTGCCCCGGAATCCTGAAACAGCCGCTGGCGATCTCTCCCCTGCCCCTCTCCCGAAGTGAGAGGGGCAGGGGAGAAAGGGGAAAGGCAGGTAGCAGTGAAGGAAAACTGCTTTTATCGCATGTACCTGAGAAACCGTGACGGTTCAAATCGTCGGGTTCGACCGTACACCTGCTTTGAGCGGCAATACAACAGAAACAACCGCTGCTGTGCCCGGGTTACCGCCACGTAAAAAAGACGGACCTCCTCCTCCAGATCACCGATCGGTGATTTTCCTGCACTACCGGATGCATATCTTATCAGATCGAAAAATGATCCGATTCGCTGCCCGGGAGGTTTACGGTAACCGGGAAAAACACTTTCTTCCATATCGGAACAAAACACAACCGGGAATTCAAGCCCTTTGCTTTTATGCACCGTCAGAACCTGCGGGCACATTGTATCTGCGTCCTTTATTCCCTTCAAAATTTCTTGGATATGATCCGCCGACTGATTGGTACGAACCAGCACCGCGATCCGATCCAGCGGTACGTCGAGTTGAACGGCGCACTGCCTCGCAGTTTGCATAATCCAGTGTACCATGCGCTCCTGATCCTCAAAACGGTGAACGGAAGGGGTAATTCCGGAACGTTGCGGATACCGACCGCTGACCAGGACTTTACGGTAGGCAGGATCTTTTCCGCGGAATATTCTGTTCGCCTTTTTCAGTATTGCGGGCTGACTGCGGTAATTCGTCTGCAGTTTCAGAATACGGGCGCCGGGAAAATGAGTACAGAATTCGATGGTCGGCCGGATATCCGCACCGCGGAATCCATAAATCGCCTGGTCGTCATCACCGACGGCGAACAGCCGTTTACCGTCGGCAAGCAACTGATGCAGCAGCCGGACCTGCAGGGGGTTCGTATCCTGAAATTCGTCAACGAGAATTGTTCTGTAACGCTTCCGGATCGAATCGGCGACCATTGTCTCACGGCTAAACAGTTCGACGAGTCCTTCAACAAGATCGGTGAAATCCCAGGCGCCCGATTGCTGTTTCCGCTGCCGGATCCTCTGCGCGATCAGACACAGCAGTTTTCCGTCCGCCTCCGGCAGGGTTTCGGCAACGAGATGATCGAGATGATAGCGCGCCAGAAGCCCGTCAAGCGCCATGATATCACACTGCAGACGTCGACGTTCATCGGATGAAGAGCACTCGGCAAGCAATCGTATCCGCTCCGCTTCATCAAGACAACGCGGTTTTCCCGAAAAACCGATCCTGTGGAAATTGACCTGACCTTCGAAGGAACTGCCGAGCACCTTCAGCGCAAAGGCATGAAATGTGGTGATGGTAGGTTTCCGGTCGCTACGCTCGGCTGTTCCGGTCAACCCGGCGACACGTTCCGCCATCTCGTCGGCAGCTTTACGGGTGAAAGTGAGTGCAAGAACCGATGAAAGGGGAATACCCGACGCGGCACAGTAGGCGATCCGACGCGTCAAAACGGTTGTTTTGCCGCACCCTGCTCCGGCGAGAATCAGCAGATGGCAATCGTGCGGAGCAATGACCGCCTCACGCTGCTCCCTATTTAGTCCTGTGAGTAAACTTTCGTGATCATCCCTACTCGTGATGGGAGCTGTCGGCGAAAGGTTTTTATTCAAAACTGGAATACCCCGTCCCCTGTCATTTTCATTTAATAAGCGTACAGTATCCGGTGTTGCATACCGTTTTTATCATATCGCTTTGGGCGGGGGCAGAGACAAGAGGCTTTGCCGTTTATCCCTATTACAATCGTTGTAATACTACTTGTGTTTTCGCACAATGCGTTTATAATAAAAAGAGTACGCAGTACTGGACTCATTGCGCATAAGAAATGGTAATGAAAATGTTTTGGGTGCTCCGCGCGGGGAGGATTCACTTTATCGAATGCCTGCTGTCCGCCGACATCATCCGCCATATGAATTTCCGTTTCTGTTCGTCCTTCGACTCGAAATCGAGTTCCGCGACGTTGCCGTTCTTACCGACGACAACGAGATCCTTCCGGTTGGCATACTCCTGTTCATTGAAGGTGAACCGGTTGATAAAAGATCCATCTGCGCCAAACTGCACCACCTCGGCCCATTTCTCGCAATCCACCCTCACGAACACATCGCCGCTCGCGGTTACCGACAGCACCCGTGTGCTGAGCAGTTCGTCGTGAAACCCGTAATGCAGAAAATTCAGACGTCCGCGCGAATCGTGATTGAGCGCAACCGAATACGGACACCAGGCGGATATGAGACTGGCGATGGAATCCTGCGCACGCTGAACATTTTTCGGAAGATGGCTCTGGGTGCGGCTGAGTTTCGTTTTAAGGTTGGTATCGGTTATGCGGTGCACGGTGACGTAATACCCGTTCCGTTTGAGTGCCGCCTTATCGAGCGCCACGAAACCATCGTCGGTCAATCTGGTGATCTCGGGCAGGACACCCTCTCCGGAGTTCTCGCTGCAGTCAAGAAGCAACGGCGTATAGGCGATCTCATTTGCTTTGGCGAAAACCTTATCACTCAGCTTCTCACCGGACCGACGCCGGTACCGCAGAAACATGCGGCGGTACACCGTGATGTTCTTCTTCTCGAAATCGATCATTCCGTAACAGATATCACCCTGGCGGTCGATCGCGGGTACGAATACGTGCCTGACCGCGCGGCGAACCGTATAGTTGGTGTTGTTTGACTTCACATACTGCAGTAAGGCCTCACTGATCTCCTGTTTGATCAGTTTGCTGCTGTAAAGGAGATTCCCCGCCTGGTCACACAGCACCAGCACCTGGTAGTAGGTATCTTCCGTATTTCCCATTGATGAGGCGATACCGACGTAATACCAGCGGTTCTGAAATTTATAAACGCCGAGCGGTTCTATCTGATGCGCCGGTATTTCACTTTTCTGATCCGATTTCAATCCCGGGAAAAATGAATTGCATATCCCGTGATCCTCCACGATAAGCGGGGAAGTGAACGAGTACAGCCGATCGATACTCCACCAGCGGGTCCCCCCCTCGAGCGCAGTATACCCGACAAGCAGCGGGAAGAGAAAATTGCGGCGTCCCATTTCGTCGGTGATACTGTTGGCGGCGAGGTTGAACAGCTGACCGTCCTTGAGGTTCTTGTAAATATCGTAGGTGCTGGTGGACACCTTTCTGATCGATTTCTTAAAAATCTTCTTGAGAAATATTTCATCTGGTGTCGTTCCGTCACTGCTCTTACGGTACAGAATCAAGGTGAGGCTGTCAAGAGGATATGCCAGATGCAGAGGCAATTCACCCTTTTTCTGCAGCGCTTTGTTTTTCCGGTGAAGCGAATATGAATCGAGCAGTTTTCCCGATTCGTTATAGAGCACATACCCGTTCTGTGAATAAAAAAGCAGATGTTTTCCGGCCATAAGCACCGGTCCGGCAAGGGTGGAGGAAACCTTGTCGTTCCATTGGCACCCGTAAATACTGGTCGTATCGTCATTTAAGGCTATTGTAAACAGCAGGGTATCAACCGCCGGCTGAGCTGCCATGATCGGAAAAAACGACATCAGAAAAACAGTTATGGCGGCCCTAAACTTCATACACCTCCTCATACTTGAATTGCTGCGGGATATAACAGGACCCGTCAAGTAGCGTCTGTTCGGAATCGGAAAAATCCGGACGCGCAGGTTTTCGAACCGTCGAAGGTTCAGATTAAACGTTTTATTTCGACACTCCGGTACGCTCACGCCGTGCAAAATAAACAATCTACTAAAAAATATACGGAGCGGGTATATTTTTTTCAAATCACTGCAACACCCCGACGCACGCAGAAATTCTACAACCGTTTGATAAATCCCATTGTACCGACATTGCCATAAATGTATCATTTATAATATTCGTCCGGCTGTGAAAATCAGTTTCATGAACTCTCTCCATTGCCAGGGAGGAACAATGCCCACAAAAGCAAGTCGAAAACCAATCGGGAATTTCTTCATCAAGAAGTCTCTTCAACTCAGACTGATTAAAAAAATCGTTATCGCCGCACTCCTTTCAACGATTGTCTCCAATGCCTCGTTGATTCTGGTTTATTACCTTAAATATCAAACGGTTATTGTTTACCAGCTCGATAAACTGACCCAAGAACTCAACCGCGAACTGATCATTTTCCTGATTTTGCCGACACTGCTGGTAAGTGCTATCGTATCTCTGCTCGTTTCTTTCGGTATCGGGTTGTACTCATCGAGAAAATACGCAGTACCCATATATAAGCTTGAACAGTGGGCAGCACTGCTCCGCAACGGAAAAATGAGTGCCATGCTGCGTTTCAGAGAAAAAGAGGAGATGAAGGAGCTATCCGATACCTGCAACCATCTTGCCGGTGAACTGCGGGAACGGTTTGTGGAATTACACAAACAGGCCGTTCGCATCAAGGAACAGGATCCCGGATCAACCGCGGCTGCGGAGATTGAGAAAATTCTCGCCAATCTCGATCTTGGAACGGAAACCATTGAAATCACGACCGGTATATACAAAGTTGCCCAGAATCCTCCCGCACGTGAGGGTGAGAATAAAAAGGACTGAAGAACATTTTTTCTCCGGGCAACATATTTTATCCGGAATCAACGAATGTTCCGACCCCGGAAATCTCTCTCCGGCAACCATCCGTTAGTACCCGTAGTATCGCTCCGTCACCATTCCGGTCAATCGACGTGCGTCAGCGGTGTAACCGTATACCGGCAACAGCTACCGTTGTCGACCCTTGAACTGCATGATCAGGACAAATTGCATCTATGAACTCCCCTGATCCATTCAAACTTTTCATTAACAGTCTCAGTTCAACCGAATCATTCACCGACAATGCCAGGAAAACCGCAACATTCATTCGTGCAAACGAGGAACGGTGCGAAGTCCCCATTCTGTTCAAATCGATGCTCAATGCCGCGAAACTCCCCCAACAGCGGGAACGGTTGCTGTTTTCCCTTCTCGATATTTCCCGTGCCGATTTTGATATCGTTACCCAAGCGCTTCGACTGCGTCACCTGCGGCGTCTTTTCAATAAAACAATGTTCTTTCAGGAGGCACTGTCTGATAAAGAGAAGGAACTGTATGCACATCTTGGAACATCGGCCGGAATAACAACCATCGATCAGGTGGTGTCCCTGGGCCGTCTGGCCTCTACCTGGATGCGACTGATTGCCGACGGAGAAACCGTCGGAGAGAGAGAACGAGAACTGTTTGCAATTCTGCTGACTTCCGAATCGGAACTCCTCAAAAACCGGACGGTATGGTTATCGGAAAATGTTGATGCTTACGACATGCGAGCCATCGCCCGAATGATGCCGTTACTGACCGTATGTGACGAACAGTGCAGTGTGCTTGAGGAAATCGCCGGGCGTCTTGTAAAAGGAGGCAGACTCGGTAGAGCGATACTTACGATTGAATATGCCATGAAGAGTGACGGCTTTGAAAAGTGGCTCAAAAAAGCCGGCACGGAACCATCGCTGCATCCGTACCTCAAGTTAATAGGTGCCCAACGCAGTAAACGCATTCCAACGATACCGCTCATCGCAGTCTCTACGCTTTCACGCCTCCTGCATGCCCCCGGAACACCGGAGCTTACCTGGATTACCCACGCTCATTCCGCATGCACTTCCGATGGTTTCAAGATGGAAACCGGTACCTCTATCAACCAGGTGAGATCCAGACTGGCAGGGACTACCGTTTCGATAAACGGAACCGTGCTGTACGGTACGTTCTCGGACAGTGCACTGACCGCTCTGGTGAGTACCGATATGCTGCCGATACATTTTGAGGATGCGGCAACGGAACCGACACCGAAGGAATTGATATCCCAGTGTATAAATAAAGACGCTCTGCTCATGAGGCTGTTGGACAACCCGAAAATCTCCGGCACTCCCGGTATAGTGGCATATGTGGCAACTACGAGCAGATCGCTCGCGGTACTGCAGAAAATCGCCACCTCCCGGGAACTTTACACCGGTCAGGCCAATCGGAATGTCCCGCTCGCCCTTCTGAAAAACCCCGCCCATCTGCCGCTGCTGCACCTTCGTCAGTTCATCAATGCCAAGTACGTGTCGCTGATTGAAATGAAGGGCATTCTGCACAATCCCTATGGAATTCGTCGGGAAATTCATGAGGAAATCCGCAGGTTCGTTGAAATGCGCTACCGCTGACTCCGGGGGCACCGTTGAGTTCATCCGGTACTCCGGTAACTGCGGAATCACGGGTTGGGGTTTTCTCAACAGGCCCCATTGTGTATTTTACGCGGTATTAATTTGCTTTTTTCAAAATAAATTTGATGATTGGAACGTCATTTCTGCTCAGCAGGCAAACAGAAAAGTGCATTATTCGACAAGCTCCATACGTACCTTTGATGGAGAACTGCTGCAAACACTCGGACATGACGTTGTTCTATCAGTGGTATCGGATAGAATCATTTTTCTCGAATAACCTAAACAGTCAGGAGTTTACTGATGGCACCACACGTGAATATCTGGGAAAACATTCCCCACCTCGTCGCCGACCTCGGTCTTGCCGACTGGGGGAGAAAAGAGATCGAAATCGCCGAAAAAGAAATGCCGGGACTCATTGCGGTCCGCGAAAAATATGCCGGTGAAAAACCCCTGGCCGGTGTACGGGTGAGCGGTTCCCTTCACATGACGATCCAGACAGCGGTACTTATCGAAACACTTGCGGAACTCGGTGCCGACGTGCGCTGGGCTTCGTGCAATATTTTCTCGACACAGGATCATGCGGCAGCGGCAATCGCGGCACGCGGGATTCCGGTATTCGCCTGGAAGGGTGAATCGCTGAAGGATTACTGGGCATGCACCTGGCAGGCGCTCACCTTTCCGGGAGGTAAGGGTCCGAACCTGATCGTTGACGACGGTGGCGATGCCACGCTGCTTATCCACAAAGGATACGATCTCGAAAACGGTGACGGCTGGGCACGTTCACCTTCGGAGAGCGAAGATGAAACCGAGCTCAAAGCACTGCTCCTCGCGGTCCATGAGAAAGAGAGGGAACACTGGAAAGGTGTCGTCAAAGAGTGGCGCGGGGTATCGGAAGAAACCACGACGGGTGTCCACCGGCTCTACCAGATGAAGGAACAGGGAAAACTGCTTGTTCCGGCCATAAACGTCAATGACTCGGTGACCAAATCAAAATTCGATAACCTTTACGGCTGCCGAGAGTCACTCGCCGACGGTATCAAACGGGCAACCGACGTGATGGTTGCGGGAAAAGTCGTGGTGGTCTGCGGTTACGGCGATGTGGGCAAAGGGTGCGCACAGTCGATGAGCGGTTTCGGCGCACGAGTGATCGTCACCGAAGTTGACCCCATTTGCGCGCTGCAGGCGGCAATGGCGGGATACGAGGTCACCACGGTCGAAGATACGCTCGGTGAAGCCGACATCTACGTCACCACCACCGGTAATATCGACGTTATCACCGCCGAGCACATGACGAAAATGAAGGACCAGGCGATCGTCTGCAACATCGGTCACTTCGACAACGAGATTCAGGTTGCCCAGCTTGAAAAGGTACCGGGAGTTAAAAAAATCACCATCAAACCACAGGTGGACAAATACGTGTTCGCCGACGGTCGTGCGATTTTCATGCTGGCCGAAGGACGTCTGGTGAACCTCGGCTGCGCGACCGGCCATCCGTCGTTCGTCATGTCGAACTCGTTTACCAACCAGACCCTTGCCCAGCTCGACCTCTGGAAGAACCGGGACACCTACACTACCGATGTCTACCGTCTCTCGAAGGAACTCGACGAAGAGGTCGCACGGCTTCACCTCGAAAAAATCGGGGTCAAGCTCACGACGTTATCCAAAAAACAGGCTGATTACATCGGCGTTCCGGTACAGGGACCGTACAAGCCTGAACATTACCGGTACTGATCTCTGGTAACCGTTTCCGCAACGCGACGCGACTGCCGCGTCGCGTTGCATTTCGGTACCTTCATCCTTTTACGAGTCAACGGTAATTATTATGAATATCAAGGCACTTGCCATCCGTCCTCCTCCGTCCGGAAACAAGCAGCCGGCGGTCACCCCTGAACTGCTCGCCAGTTCCCTCGCACGATATTCACGTTCAAATAAAGGTATCGATACGATTCTCGGTTCCATCGACTGGGATGATCCCAACCGGTCGGTAGACGCGATATTCCGTTTTGTCGATTACGGGCATGCTTCGATCGCCGGTATGACGGGCGGCATTCCGATTGTTGTTGACGGGTGCACCATGTTTCTCGCCTACAAGCTTTTCGAAATCGCTCAACTCTGTGACGGACAGGAATCGAGCACCCGTTATATCAGGCTCACGCCGTCGGCCCTTCCCGCCCCCGCTTCGCTCGGTATTCCCGAATCACTGGCCGACCGATGGAGCGAACTCATGCGGGCGTCCTTTTCCCGTTACGACGCGGTCTATGCGGAACTCGACGCAAAGGCGACCGCAGATCCGACGATTATACGGATTCCGGCGGGAGCCTCCGATAAGGTTGCCGAACGTCTGCGGAAAAATTACGCCCTTGACCGGGCACGGTATTTCATACCCTTCGCTACACGAACCAATGCGGCATACATCATGACTGCGCGGGTGTGGGCGGATACGATCAAACGGCTCGACTCGCTGCCGCTGCCCGAAGCGCATACCTGCGCCGAAGGACTCCGCCGTGAAGTGGCGAAATTCGCTCCGCGTCTGATGCGGCACAGTTACCCCGACGCCGCCAGTACCGCTCAGGCGAAGCACGATCTGCAGCTTTCAGTGGCCCATCTCCGGAACAGCGGTCTGCCGGTAGCTCCCTGCACCGACCGGGTAATGGTGTCCGTCGAACGTTCACAGCCACCGTTTTATCCTTATGGAGCAGTGCTGTCGTCCGCATTTGACGGAAAAGAAAACCGTTACAGTACCGTCGGAACATCCGTCAAACGGCTGTTCGTACGTGCCGCCTGGAACAATATGGCGATTGCCGAGCTGCGCGACCTGAACCGTCACCGCAGCGGCTGCCGGTTCAGCCCGCTTGCTCCGGTGGGATTCTACCTTCCCTCCGAAATTTCACGCGATGACTGCGGAGCCCTGTTCGAGAAAGCGCAATCGTTCTGCACTACCCTCACCGCCGACGAAGAGACGGCAGCCGCCTACGTGTACGGACTGCATCTCGGTACGCAGGTATATTTCGAACACTCCACGCACCTCGATAAATTCATTTACGAAATAGAGCTTCGCACCGGTATGGGGGCGCATTTCCGCTATGCGGAGCACCTTCTCGCAGCCCACCGGGAACTCTGCAAGGCACTTCCTGAGATTGAACCGTTCATTGAGGTGGGAACGGCGGAGCCGGAATAACCCTGCCCGGCACTGCTGACGAAAATTGAGAGGTAGCTTCATGGCTCACTCAATCTATGCTTTCGGTCATTTTTTTGCGGCCATTGTCTATAGCATGCTGGGCGGCAGTATCATTTCAAAAGACTTCCGTTCACCACTCAATCAGAGTTGCACGGCCATTCTGGCCTGTTTCGCCATATGGGCAATCGGTTTCACCGGCATTCATCACCCTTCGGCATCAATTGCCACCGCTCAACTATCGGAAAACATCGCATCAATCGGCTGGATCTGGTACAGTTTTGTCCATCTCTGGTTTGTATGGGTATATACCCGTCATCCCCGCATCAAACACCAGCTCCTGTATACAGGAATTCTTCTGGTGATCCCGCTGGTACTGACCCTGCAGCAGCTGTTTACCGGTGCACTCGTCAGCAGCCACCTGCCCCGCCCCTACGGCTGGTTGTCACAGTGGAATCTGAACAGCTGGACGTACCTGTATTTTCTCTATATAGCAGTTGTCGGCGCGGTCGGGCTGTTCCTGCTATTTGATCACCGTCGCACTACCGACAACCCCATTGTGCGGCGGCAGTCACTCATCCTGCTGGTCTCGGGCATTCTTACCCTGCTGTTCGGAAGCCTTGTCAATATCATATTCCCGCTACTTGACATCAGTGTAATTGTTCCGATCGCCGACATCACGACGCTCATCTGGGCCGCCGGGCTCGCCTATACCGTCGGTAAATACCGGATGCTTGATATCACGCCGTTCGTCGCGGCACAACGCATCATTACCGTCATGAAGGACCTGCTCTTTCTCCTTGATATCCGCGGCACGGTAATGTCGGTCAACCCGTCGGCACTCAGATCGCTGGGATGCTCGAACGAACAACTTATCGGACGCCCGTTTATCCAATTGATCGATGAACCGGCGGAGGTCCGTGACCGTCTGAATGCTTCGATTCTCTCGCTCGAAGCGTATTCATGCGAAACAGCACTTGCCCTTTCAGACATGCCTTCACTGCCGGTGATACTGTCGACCTCCCTTCTTCCCGGAATCGGTATCGTGGGCGTCGCGCACGACAACTCGATGCAACACCAGCGCACCGCGACACTTCACGAAGCCAAACGGCACCTTGAAACCAAAGTAACCGTTGCCGCGGAAAAACTGCAGGCAACCAACCGTCGTCTGGTCGAAGAAATCAGCGAACGTAAACAGGCGGCACGTACCCTCATGGAGGCCGAGCAACGATTCCGTGCCATATTCGAGCACGCGCCCGACGGTATTTTCCTCTGTGATACCGAGGGCACCATTATCGACGCCAATAAAATAACACAGCAGATCACCGGGTATACCAAAAAGGCGCTTACCGGAAAAAACACGATTTCCGACGGCATTACCCCCGCGGAATACCATGCGCCACTCAGAACCCTGTTCAATGTGGACGAAACAACGGATCAGGCATTGACATTGGAAATAGAGGTCATCAATAACGAAGGTGCGCGGATACCGGTTGAAATCACCTCGCATGCCGTCAGGATCAACGATCGACGAATGATACTGGGAATTATTCGCGACCTGTCGCAGAAGAAGAAGTCCCAGCATGAAGCGGAGGAGCTGCGCCGCCAGTTCCATCATGCCCAGAAACTGGAGGCAATCGGACAACTGGCCGGGGGGATCGCGCATGATTTCAACAATCTGCTCGGCGGCATTATCGGCTACGCCGGACTGCTCAAGAAAAAAGTGAAGAATGTTCTTCCTGAAGCATTACCGCCTCTCGACAAGATCATCGATGTATCCCGTCAGGCGGCAGACCGCACCACGCAGCTTCTCGCATTCGCCCGCAAGGGAAAATACCAGGTAACCTCCGTCGACATGCATGCGGTCATTGACGATGTCATCAATCTGCTCGAACATACCCTCGATAAAAAAATCACTCTCGAAAAAAACTATACCGCACCATGCCCGCAGGTGTCGGGAGACCGCTCGCAACTGCACGGTGCACTGCTCAATCTCGGCATCAATTCACGGGATGCCCTTCCCGACGGGGGGACTATTTCCTTTACAACAGAGGTAGTGCCTCCGGACCGGATTCTTTCACGTATTTCAGGTGACACCACCGCCGCCGGATCGTTTCTTAAAATTACGGTTGCGGATAACGGTTCAGGCATGGATGAGACGACCCGCAACCGGGCGTTCGAACCTTTTTTCACGACCAAGGGACAGGGAAAGGGGTCCGGGCTCGGGCTCGCAAGCACCTATGGCATCGTTCAGAATCATAACGGATGCATCGACATACAGAGCGAGCCGGGTAAGGGAACCACAATTAGCCTCCACCTGCCGCTTACCGATGCATTGACCGCAGAAGAGGAAACACGACCACTGCAAATGTCCGGGATGTCCGGCAGTTCCGGGGAGGGCACCATTATCATCGTTGACGATGTAGCGATCGTCCGCGAGATGATCGAGGAAACGTTGACCGAGCAGGGATATACCGTGCACACCTTTTCCGACGGCAGGGCGGCGCTTTCCTGGTACGAAACCGGTCATTCCGACACGAATCTGGTTATTCTTGATCTGACGATGCCGGTAATGAGCGGAAAAGAGTGTTACATCGCCATGAAAGCACTGCACCCCGACCTTAAGGCCATCATCACCTCGGGTCACGCCATCGACCGGGAAACCAACGATCTTCTCGCTCACGGGGAAGTAACCTTTCTTCAGAAACCGTTTGAGATCGATGATCTTGTCGAAGCGGTGCGGCAGGCATTGCAACCCTCACGATAACAGGGAAAGATACCATGCATCTCTTTATTGTCTACGCACATCCGAGTGAACAATCACTGACACGAGAAGTCCGGGATGTTTTCATCCGCGGCCTCCAAACCGCTCACCATACCTTTGAAATGAGTGGCCTGTACGCGATCAGGTAAATTCTGTCAACCGCCGCAAAGTGACCACTCCCGACCTCGCCGAACATTTCGGTGTTTCGGTACGGACTATCTATCGTGACATCGAAGCCATCCAGTCGGCAGGCATCCCCGTCACCTCGTACCAGGGGCATGAAGGCGGATTCCACATCATGGACAACTACCGGATTAACCGTCAGGTACTGACGTTCGAGGATATCGTTTCGATCCTTTCGACGCTTCGGGGAATCAACACGTCGCTTGACAGTCGTGACCTCGACGACGTGATCGAAAAAATCGGCTGTCTGATTCCCGAAGACCGGGAGGAGGAATTCAACCGCCGCTGTGAGCAGATCGCGCTTGATATCGTACCGTGGGGACCGGGAGAGCGGCTGCAGGAGCTGTTCCGTCTGCTGCACCGGGGAATCACCGAACAGCGGACCGTTTCCTTCACGTACACCAACTATCAGGGACAGGCATCCGAGCGTATAGTCGAACCAATGACCCTGCTCTTCAAATCGTTCAACTGGTACCTGTTCGGGTACTGTCGGCTTCGGCAGGATTTCCGGCTCTTCAAACTCTCCCGGATGCGGACTCCTGAGCTGCTTCCTGAACATTTTTCCCGTAAAGAGGCTTCATACCGTGACGCCGTGGAACAGGGGACCGGTGCAACAACACAACATACCGTCACGCTCGAACTGCGTTTTATTCCCCAAGTCCGGGTCAAGGTGGAGGAATACTTCGAACCGGATCAGATCCGCCTCCTCGACGACGGATTCCTGCAGGTGAAAGTACCGTTCCCCGAAGATGACTGGATTTACTCGTGGCTGTTGAGTTTCGGTGATGAGGTTGAGGTGGTTGCACCGCAATCCATCCGAAAAAAAATAACGGCCCTGGTACGGAAGATAGGAGAGAAATACGTTGCATAGCCACTATTCGTCCCACATCCTGCACTACCCGAAATCGCAATGAAGGGTTTCCCGGATCGACAGTTGCACCAAGTACCGGCTGCATAATAAATTGCTTGTGTTTAATTCCGGCCAAACGTATAATCTAGACAGGCTAGATATAATGTGATTTCGCACTTTCGTTCGGGGAGGGACCTATGGGAATGACCTGGCAGATTCAGGATGCGAAGAATAAATTGAGCGAAGTTATCGAGCACGCAGTCAATGAAGGACCTCAGGAAATAACCCGGCATGGAAAAAAAACCGCCGTCCTGCTTTCAATGAAGCAATACATGAAACTTCAGCGACGGAAAGGATCGATCTCAGACTTTTTCCGTAATTCACCCCTCGCGGGAATTGATCTGGAAAGGAAAAAAGATCTGTCGCGGCAGGTGGATCTTTGAACTACCTGCTGGATACATGTGCCATCTCAGAGCTGGTAAAAAAACAACCCGATTCAAATGTCGTCCGGTGGATTAGTGAATGCGATGAGGATTCACTTTATCTAAGTGTTGTAACTCTTGGAGAAATCCAGAAGGGTATCTCGAAGCTCGATGACACCAGAAGGCGGTTGAAAATTCAAAAATGGCTTGACTCCGATCTCAGAGAACGCTTTGCGGAACGGATTCTTCCCGTGTCACTTGAGGTTGCATTGACATGGGGCGTTATTGAAGGTGAATCAGAAAATAAAGGCAGACCTCTTCCCGTTGTAGATGCACTTATCGGGGCAACGGCCATTGCACATAACCTGACGGTTGTTACCCGAAATGAGCAGGATATCGGGGCTACCGGTGCGCGGATTCTCGATCTGTGGACCTGTTAAAGTAACCATATCCTTCATATAAAAAAAATACTTTCCTTTAAAAAAAACAGAAACCTGACATAACGCTGTCACAACACAGGCGTATATTCATGATACCCCGGGGAAATGAACTGTTACCAGACATTCACCTCTACTGAAAGGAATGTATCATGGATATGCAATTCTGTCACTCATGCGCGATGCCGATCGATCCCGCGACGCAAAATGCACCCGGCAACTACTGCGGCTACTGTACCACCGGCGACGGCAACCTCAAGTCACGCGAAGAAGTAACACAGGGGATTGCCCGGTGGATGAAAATGTGGCAGCCGGCAGTTGACGACACGACCGCCGAAGTGCGGGCACGGGCGTACATGAACGGTATGCCCGCCTGGGCGGCCAACTGAAATGTACGGGCACGACATGTCGTGCCCGTTTCCCGACCTGAAGAAAGGACTATCCGTGAAAAAAAGTATCATTATTGTCTCAGTCTTGTTATTGCTTGTCGGCATCGGTATTGCACTCTTTTCCATGAGCCACCACGGCCCCTCATTCGACGAAGTCAGCCACCTGCTCACCCCCAGGATCACCAAAAAACCTTCTCAGAACATGCTGGTCGTCGAAGCGACCGGCGATCCGAACAACACCGTCGGTCCGGCATTCGGCCTGCTCTTCAAAACCTGGTTCAAAATCAAGGATCGGCCGAAGGGAAAAAAGATGGAGGCCCCGCGCGCCCGCTGGCCCAAACCGTTCGAAACGCCGCGCGATAAGTGGGTCGGTATCTATGCCCTGCCGGTTCCCGCCTCATTGAAATCGCTTCCCGATGTCACCGGGAAAAACGGTCTGAAACCTGAACTCAGGGAGTGGCAATACGGTACGGTTGCGGAAATCCTTCATGTCGGTCCTTACAGCAGTGAGGATACCTCGTTTGCAAAACTGAAGCTGTATATCAGCGATAACGGGTATGAAATCTGCGGCGACCATGAGGAGGAGTACCTGAAAGGACCGGGAATACTGCCGACCAATCCGGAAAAGTATCTGACGATTCTGCGGTATGAGGTGCGGCAATCAAAGACATCAATCGGTTCGGAATGAAGGGCGGTTTTATCACAATTCAATAGTTTGAAGAGGCGAAGTATCTTTTTTCATGACAGTAACATGCTACAGTGAAAAATTGCAGGAATATATCTACCGCTTTAATGCATCACGGATGAACATTATACAGAGTCAATACGGCCCCATCTGTCGATGCATTACCGGTACCGGTAACCCTGACGACATAGATGCCCGGATGCAATTTTCCGGCAATTTTTCTGAAGACATCACGACTCCCGACCATTCCTCTGAAAGCTACCCTTCCTGAGACATCGAATATTGTGGCATATACCGGGTACGAAAGATGACGATAGTCTGAAATCAACGGATGGGTTTTGCCAGGCGGTTCAGTTTCCTTCAACTGATCACTATTGACTATTCCAACGCTCAGGTCTTCCATGGTTGCCGGATCAAGGCGGTAGGAATAAATCCGCAACGTCTTGTCAGTACCGAAGACATATGCATGGGTTTTCTGTGTATCAAGCACCACCTGTTCGGCAGAAGTCAAAACGGGATCTATTGCAATATATCCATCAATCATTATGGGGAAAAAGTTAACGGGAAACCACTGAACCACATCTCTAAAAGGTTCATATTGGTTGCCCTTGAAATGATAAATTTGATATTCGAGGTCATCGTTCATGTATACATGGGTTGTTTTCCTGAAAAACAGCATACCTTCGACCATTCCAATCAGGTAATAGGTAGTTGTTGTTGTTCGAAATCCGCTGCTCACGGTTCTTTGAGGAATTGAAACAGCTGAGTACGCACTGGTGAATTGACTGGTATCAAACGAAATCGCCCGTAAATAGTCGAATCCCGTTACGATCGTTGAATCATCGATTTTTCCGATTACTTCGCCCACTGACCCTTCCAGTGTATCCAGAAGCTCAAAGCCATTCTGACCATAGGAATAATAAGATAATCTTGTCGAGGAATTTTCGGTTTCTTCAAATTCTGAAAATACAAACACTCGTTCACCATCCACAAAACAACTCGAACCAGCTGTAACCACAGGTCCCGAATCATGAATTCCGATAAACGAAGGATCTGCGGGATCACTTATATCTATAAGAGTATATACTGATGAATCGGTATTCGATTCTTTTACAAGTAACGTGTCACCCTTCAGCATTATCCAAGATTCGGGCAGAGAAAAGTATACAGGGATCTCACCGATTTTCTCAACCGTACTGATGCAGTCATGATCCTTAATAAAGAAGTCTTCAGGATTGTAGGTAAATGTTTTTTCTCCCTCCTGCCAGACGAGCTGTGTGTCTTTGAACATTGCGAACCGATACTGATAAATCCGGTTGGGTTTGCAGGTCGTGTCGAACCAGATTCGGGTAGATTTATCGTATGGATCCTCGTGAAAAATCGTATCTATAGCAGTATAAATGGTACTATCACCCTCTCTCCGGAAAATAATCAGACCGTCCTCATCGCAAATTATATCCCTGTAAGATACTTGCAACTTTGCGGAAGAATCAATCCAGTACAAATTCGATCTTGTAAGAAAATCCGTTCCATCCTGCCAGTCATAAAGACTGGAATCGCATTCTCTGGTAAGTGTTATCTTCAAGGTATTCGAGGTATCGCTGGTATCGGTTCCTGCAATGGCAATAAGGGCATACGTGTACAATGTTCCTGACAAAAGAGCCGTGTCGAGATATGACGATTCACTTCCCGCTGTTTCAGTGACTGCATCGAACACATCACTGCCGTCGGTTTTCCGTAATACCAGTATTCCAGTATACGCAGTACTGTTATTTCTCCAGGAAAGCGTGACGCTCGTATTGCCCTGTCCGACTACTTCGATAAGATATGGAGCATCAAGTGCAAATGCCGAGGTGGACAATAGTATACCTGAAAAAATAGCCCATAACCGTTTCATTTTTTTACTCCATGGTAATAAATACAGGCAACAGTCCTTATTAATAATGTACCACGGAATTTTATGTTATTCAATGGTTACAGACAAAAACTGTTTTCGGACGGAAAACAACCATGGCAGGGAAGAAATGAATTTACAGTCCGCAGTTTACACCACTGGACCACGGTACATGATAGTACCAGATACCGATATCCGACCCCGAAATCCTGCCGGCGCACTCACCTGCGAAGAACGTTCATGAAGTATATTTCATGGTGTGTGCGTGATGCATGTGTGCAACTACGAACAATCAGCAAGGAACCGGTTGACGATCGAAACGGTACTTCCAGGCAAACCCTACCCGCGCGGTGCCCAATGGAACGGACAGGGGACCAACTTCTCGCTCTTTTCCGAAAATGCCCGGAAGGTGGAGCTGCTGCTTTTTGACAAAAAGGAAGATGTTATACCCGCCCGGATCATTCCTCTGCCCGAAAAAACCGCCTCAACCTGGCACGGGTATCTTCCCGGGGTCGGGCCTGGCAGTTTTTACGCCTACCGCGTGTTCGGGTCGTTCGATCCTGTCCGTGGACACCGTTTCAATCAGAACAAAACTCTTATCGATCCTTATGCCAAGGCGCTTGCAGGAGGGGTCGAGTGGAATGACGCACTGTTCGGGTATGCAATAGGCCATCAGGACGCTGATCTCTCGTTTAACGATCTCGACTCCACCCCGTTCGTTCCCAAATCCGTCGTGGTCGACCCGTCGTTTGACTGGGGAGACGATGCCCTTCTGAGGATTCCGTGGAATGAAACCATCATTTACGAAACGCACGTCCGGGGCATGACCATGCGCCACCCGGATATTCCACCGGAAATCCGCGGTACCTATGCCGCCATCGGCAGTGAACCGGTCATACGCCACCTGCAGTCACTGGGCATCACGGCCCTGGAACTGCTGCCGGTTCAGCAGCATATCAACGACCGCGAACTGCTCGGGCGGTCTCTTGTCAATTACTGGGGATACAACACGATCGGTTTCTTCACTCCCGATTTCCGGTACGCGGCGGCGACCTCCCCCGGACACCAGGTGCAGGAATTCAAATTGATGGTGAAAGCGCTGCACGCCGCAGGTATCGAAGTAATCATGGACGTGGTGTACAACCACACTGCGGAGGGGAACCAACTCGGCCCGACGCTCTGCTTCAAAGGAATCGACAACGCTTCGTATTACTGTCTGAGTCCCGACGATCCGCGGTACTACATGGATTTTTCCGGGTGCGGCGGCTGCTTCAATATGCGACATCCCCGCGTACTGCAGTTCGTCATGGACAGTCTGCGTTACTGGGTAACCGAAATGCATGCAGACGGGTTCAGGTTCGATCTCGCCGCGACGCTCGCACGGGAATTCTACGAAGTTGACCGTCTGTCCACCTTCTTCGACGTCATTTCTCAGGATCCGGTACTCTCTCAGGTCAAACTGATCGCCGAACCGTGGGATCTCGGCCCCGGCGGATATCAGGTGGGGAATTTTCCCGAACTCTGGAACGAATGGAACGGTAAATACCGTGACGCCGTGCGCCGGTTCTGGAAAGGCGACGACGGACAACTTTCCGAAATCGGTTACCGGCTCACCGGCTCAAGCGATCTGTACAAAAGGTCAAACCGCAACCCGCACGCCAGTGTCAATTTCATTACCTGCCACGACGGATTCACCCTCCGTGATCTCGTCTCGTACAACGGCAAACACAACGAGGCGAACGGAGAGGATAACCTCGACGGTTCCGACAACAACGACAGCTGGAACTGCGGCGTGGAGGGGCCGACCGACGATCCCGAAATAATCACACTACGGCTGCGGCAGATGAAGAACTTCATCGCCACGCTGTTTCTTTCACAGGGTACCCCGATGCTCTTCGGCGGCGACGAGTTCGGCAAAACCAAGAGCGGCAACAACAACACCTATTGTCAGGATAACGAGCTCTCCTGGTTGTCATGGGAGTCCGACGACGAGGCTCGCGGCATATTCGCCTTTACCCGCGACTGCATTGCACTGCACCGGCGGCACCCGATCTTCAGACGAAAAAGTTTTTTTCAGGGCCGCAAACTTTCCGGCCGCGGCGTCAAGGATATTCACTGGTTCAAACCTGACGGCAGGGAAATGCGCGTCAAGGAGTGGCGACATTCATTTGCCAAATCGCTCGGCATGCTGCTGGTGGGCGATGCGATTCCCGATATCGATGCGAACGGCTGCCGCATTGTCGACGATTCGTTTCTGGTACTGCTCAATGCCCACTGGGAGCAGGTCGACTTTGCACTACCGCGACCGATTGACGGCCAATGGCAGGCCATACTCGATACATCACGCGACAACAGTTTCATTGACGAAACGGCACAAACACCCTGCTGCAGTTATACGGTTGGCCCCCGTTGTCTGGTACTGCTGCAATCACCACGGAGCAACCGATGATGCAACCGGGAGCACACTATTCCAGCGGGAGTGTCACCTTTACCGTCTGGGCGCCCCTGAAAAAGGCGATGGCGGTGCACCTTTACACCCCGGAAGACCGGGTGCTGCCGATGCGCCGCGGCAACGACGGCTACTGGACCGTCACCGCAGGCAGTATTCCTCCCGGAGCCCTGTACAAGTACCGCATCGACAATGGACCGGACGAACGTCCGGACCCCGCATCGTACTGTCAACCGGAAGGAGTGCACGGCCCTTCGATGGTGATTGACCATACCGGTTTCGGATGGAGTAACGAACCTTCCCGTCAACCGCCCCTCGACGAATACATACTCTACGAACTGCATACCGGCACCTTTACCGATGAAGGGACGTTCGCCGCCGCAACCGCACGTCTTCCCCATCTTGTCGACCTCGGTATTACCGCAGTGGAGATCATGCCGGTCGCCCAGTTTCCGGGTAAACGCAACTGGGGGTATGATGGCGTCTATCCGTTCGCCGTTCAGTTCTCCTACGGCGGTGTTGACGGTCTGAAACGGTTCATCGACGCGTGTCACCGGCATGATCTCGCTGTACTACTGGACGTCGTCTACAACCACCTCGGGCCGGAGGGTAATTATCTGAGGGATTTCGGTCCGTACTTCACCGTAAAGTACTCGACCCCGTGGGGAGAGAGTATCAACTTTGATGACGCCTGGAGCGACGGCGTGGTCGATTTTTTTATCGCCAACGCATGTTACTGGCTCCGCGAGTTCCGTATCGACGCCCTGCGTCTCGATGCGGTGCATGCCATCTGCGATAGGGGTGCACGTCCTTTTCTGCAGCGATTGTCCGAAACGGTGGAAAAGGAATTTCCCGCGGCTCCCCTGCCGAAATACCTGATCGCCGAAAGCGACCTGAACGATGTCAGGATTCTCAACGACCGGCGGCAGGGCGGCTTCGGTCTTCATGCACAATGGAGTGACGACTTTCATCATGCGGTGCATACACTGTTGACCGGAGAAAAACGCGGCTATTATATCGATTTCGGAACCCTCGATCATCTGACCGATGCCCTCAAAATGGCATTCTGCTACAACGGACGCTACTCCGGATTTCGCAGGCGCAGTCACGGCAATGACGCATCATCCTTTGCAACCGGCAGGTTTGTGGTCTGCTCGCAGAATCATGACCAGATCGGCAACCGTTTTCTCGGCGAGCGCCTGATCACCCTCACCGATACTCCCCGTGCACGGCTTGCCGCGGCGCTCACCCTGCTCTCACCTTATGTACCGCTTCTTTTTATGGGGGAGGAACACGGAGAGACCAATCCTTTTCTCTATTTCGCCGATCATACCGATGAACCGCTCAGACAGGCGGTTCGTGAAGGCCGGCGAACGGAATTCGCGGCATTCGATCCGGATGGAACGGCACCCGACCCCTTCGATCGTACCACCTTCGACCGGTCGAAACCCGACTGGAACCTCCGGAACAAGCCTGACGGAGCCGCAATGCTCCGGCTCTACACAACGCTTATCGCGATCCGCCGGGAAAATCCCGCGATCGGTCCCGGACCACGCGCCAACCTCACCGTTGAGCGGTACTCTTCCGGTGGAGCCATCGGGTTGCACTATCATCCCCACCCGGGAAACGCCGCTCTGTGTCTGTTCAACTTCGGTGACACCCCTAATGAACTTTCTCCCGGGATCGAGGGGCAATGGAAGCAATTGATCGATTCCTGTCGCATACCGGATGAGGAGCCTGAAGAAACGGTAGAGGCAATCCATTCCTTCCCGAAACAACTCAGGCTGTCTCCATTCGGGTTTGCGGTATTTGCGCGCGTATCCTGAAAACAGCTCGTTTACAGCAGATTACCTCCGCGTGCCACCCGATAATCCTCTCCCCTAAACACCGATATGGTAGTATATTACTTTTACAAAGCCGGGCATTCACTTCGTAAGCAGACGCTTACCGTATTTTTCCCCATTTTCCGGGCACGATGCCGGTTTACACCACTCAACCCTACACGAGGAATGTTTCATGAATTTTCATCGGCCGTTGTGCATTCTGGCACTTTTCTCCTTTTTTGTTCTTAGCTTTGTTCCGGAAACCGGAGCTGCCACCGCCTTTATCGATTACACCACGAAATTTCAGACGATCGAAGGATTCGGCGGCGGTCTTTCATTCCATAAGTACCCGTATTATCACCCGAAAAAAGATGAAATCTACGACTCACTTTTCAATAAGATGAAGATAAACGTTATCAGGGTCGGCAACTGGTACCATCCGGTACTGGATACCCCCTGTATCGAAGTACCGATGATGAAAGAGATACAGGAACGCTGGCCCGAAGTGAAAACCATGCTGACCTCCTGGACACCTCCCCCGTATCTTAAAAGCAACGATTCCATCATCGGATGGACTCCCGAGCGCGATACCGGAACACTCAAAAAGAATACGGACGGCACGTATATGTACGATCAGTATGGTGATTACTGGCTCCAGTCGGTGAACTATTTTCTCGGCAACGGCATGAAAATCGACTGGATCAGTATTCAGAACGAACCCGACTGGCCGGCTCAGCACGAAGGCTGTGTGCTCGAAGGACGGGAAACCCCGACCATCGCCTCGTACGGCAAGGCACACACCGCAGTCTACAACAAACTGAAAAACGGACTCGTCAAGATGATACCGATGATCGGTCCCGATGTCGCCGGCATTTACGGTGACCGTGTGACCCGGTTCATCACCTCGCCCGAAACCAACACCGACGAGATGGCCGCGTACTGCCACCATCTGTACGATCATCCGGGAATGGAATGGTTCGTCAATGCACAGGCGACCATCACCGGTAAACCGATCTATCAGACGGAGTTTCTCATTAACGAGGGGCAGCAGCACGGCGATAAAATTCTCTCGTGGATCGACAACGCTCTCTTCATGCACCAGTCACTGGCTGTTGAAAACGCCTCGATGTACTGCGTTTTTGCACTGGCGTACAATCCAGGATCGATGCATACCTTTTTCAGCCAGGACACCCTCTGGGGCGACTGGTATGAAACCCGTAACGCTTATTATGTCTTCAAACAGTTCAGTGCCAATATCAGAAGGGGGTGGAAACGGATTGATGCAGGCAGTGACGATCCCTCATTTCTTATGTCGGCATATTGCAACGACAATAATGACTCAGCCGCAGTCGTGTTCATCAATCTCGGCAATATGCAGAATCAGGTCAATTTTTCCTTTCCCGGAAAAACGGCCACGGTCATTCAGACATCGAACACAAGGAAATATGAACAGATCGCCACGTTTACCGACATGGGAACCATACCCCTCGATTCCGTATCGGTAACGACAGTCAATCTTGCCACCACCGCAGCGGTAACCAGGAATCCCCTGCAAACGCTCGGCAACAGGGGCAGTATAACAGTCACCCCTATCGGTGGCGGCCGTCTTCTGGTCACCGGCAGGACAACTTCGGGCACGACCGCGGTTACACTGTTCGACTGCAGGGGAACCCGCATCGATGAAGGCGTATTACCGCGAACAACAGGCAATACCGCCACCTGCGTGTTCAACAGACGACTTGTCCCGGGTACCTACCTCCTGAAACTTTCCGCGCCCGGCACAACGCTCTCACGAACGGTTGCCGTTATCGAATGATATTCACCGGCGTTCCTCCCCCGCTTGCGGTGGCACAAACGCCGGATGCAGGATTTCTTGCCGCCAGCCAAGGTGCAGCTGCTATTTTCAAGTTGGCGGAGTTTCCTGCATTCCCTCCTTTGACGATACGGGTACCGGCACAGCAACCACAGATTCGTTAAATCCCGACCGTGTCACTCTACTGAATTTCCTGTTTCTTGATCCTGGTCAAGTTTTTGTTTACCATTCTGGTGCATATTTAAACATCAATGCGAACAGATACCATAACTAACAAAAGTTACATCAATTAACCCCAGGGAGGAACGATGAGTATGTTCTGTAACCAGTGTGAACAAACCGCAAAAGGAACCGGATGCACCGTGGCAGGTGTCTGCGGAAAACAGCCGTCCACCGCAGGTCTTCAGGATGTTCTGCTGCATCAGCTCAAAGGAATCGGTTATCTGACCAATGCGTTGCGGCAGAAAGGAATAACCGATGAAGCAGCCGATATGTTCACTATTGAAGGGCTCTTCACTACCGTCACGAACGTTAATTTTGACGATGAACGGATCGCGGTGTTGATCGCCAGGGGTGCAGTACTGCGCGATGAACTGACGCGAAAGCTTACCGCTGCCGATGCTGCTGCCGTAACGGCACTCCCGGAAAGCGCCACCTTCACACCGGAGACCTCGATCGACGGACTTGCCGCCCAGGCTGCCGTTTATTCGCTTCTTTCCAGTGAAAATGAAGATATCAGATCGCTCAAACAGCTGCTTATTTACGGATTGCGCGGGCTCGCCGCCTACGCCGATCACGCCTGGATTCTCGGAAAAAAAGACGACAGCATCCCGGCATTCATCAGCGAGGCGCTCGCGGCACTCAACGATACAGCCATCGGTATGGAAGAACTGGTGGGTCTCAACATGAAATGCGGTACCGTGAATATCCGTTGCATGGAACTGCTCGACGAGGGACACACCGGCCGTCTCGGCAATCCGGAACCGACGCAGGTGTCAACCGGTACGAAGGCCGGCCCGGCAATTGTCATTACCGGACACGACCTCGTCGACCTCGAAGCGCTGCTGCAGCAGACCGAGGGTACCGGCGTCAATGTTTACACCCACGGTGAAATGCTCCCCGCGCACGGATATCCGGGCCTTAAAAAATATCCGCACCTTGCCGGTCATTTCGGTACCGCCTGGCAGAATCAGCAGAAGGAATTCGACGGCGTACCGGCGGCGTTTCTCTTTACCACCAACTGCATCCAGAAACCGAAGGAAAGCTACATCGACCGTGTGTTCACCACCGGATTGGTCGGCTGGCCGAACGTAACGCACGTTCCGAACCGCGATTTTTCGAAAGTCATCGAAAAAGCGAAGGAACTCGGCGGATTCGAAACAAAGGCGGGCGGAACGCTGCTCACCGGATTCGGTCACAACGCGGTACTCGGTGTCGCCGACAAGGTAATCGAGGCCGTCAAGGGAGGGGCGATCAGACACTTTTTCCTTATCGGCGGATGCGACGGCGCGAAACCGGGCCGCAACTACTATACCGAACTCGCGCAGGCAGCACCGAAAGATACCGTTATCCTCACGCTCGCCTGCGGCAAGTTCCGGTTCAATGATCTCGATTTCGGCACGATCGGCGGCATTCCGCGACTGCTTGACATAGGTCAGTGCAACGACGCCTACTCCGCGGTGAAAATCGCGCAGGCACTCGCCGGAGCATTTGACTGCGGCGTCAACGATCTGCCGCTTTCGTTGATCCTCTCATGGTACGAACAGAAAGCGGTGGTTATCCTGTTGTCCCTGCTCTCGCTCGGTATCAAGGGGATACGTATCGGACCGTCGCTCCCGGCGTTCATCTCGCCGAATGTTCTCGATTTCCTGATGAAGCAGTTCGATCTCAAACCGATCGGTACGGCAGAGGGAGATCTGGCAGCGATACTTGAAGCCGAAACCACGGCATAACGATGTTTCACCGTCTTATTTCGTGAAACCCCGGGGGCTGCGCGCCCCCTTTTTTTATTCACCACCGTAAAAACGATAGAGCCAAGGACGATCGGAACAAAACCGTCGAACCTTGCAGGAATGACAAACCACTATTTAAAAGACACCTCACACCTCACCACATGCATGCGTCGGCATGATCTCCCGCAGGAAAGACCGTCAGAGTACCTGATACGACGGAAATCGGCAGCAACCATTTTCCGGTTCACCTCCTGCGGACGGTGAAGAGCACCGCTTAACCGAAGTTTCAACAGAACGATCGTGTAAAGGAACCATCATGCGTTTTCCGCTTAAAGTACTGTTTCTATCTGGTGTAACCATTTTCACCCTCCACGCGGGGCGAGGCTCCACCACCATGCATGCAATCAACGAGCAGCCGGGATACATGCGTCCTCTTGCCACCAGCATCGGTACGATGACCAATTCCGGATGGTTTCAGAGTGCCTCGATCGATAAAGAATTTGGGTTCGGCGTCGCACTGCCCATATCACTGATTTATATCGGCAGTAAAGATCGCACGTATACCGATTCGTACACCGACTTCACCGGTACGGTCAATGTCGCCGTACCGACCATTTTCGGTTCGGAGGAGAAGCCGTTGATCCCCGGCACCACCTTCAGGGCAGGGCTTGAGGAGTTCCGGGAACTATCGGTGATACCCTATATCACCGTGCAGACATCGTTCTCCTTCTACTACACGGAACTCAAACTCCGGTACATGGGTATGCCGACCATCAAAAAAAACGGTTTTCATTTTCCGGGAATCGGCATTCAGCATGATTTCCACTATCTTTTCCCTTCGTTGCCGGTGGCGATTGCACTTGCGGGTAACATGACCTTTCTCAACACCTCCCTCACCCCGGGTGACAAACTCGACGGAACACTCAAAACCGGCGGCATCGCCGGTTTTCTGGGTATCGTGGCGGGATACCGTCCTATTGACAATCTTGAGATATTCCTCGAAACCGGGTGGGACCACAGCCACGTTTCCGTCAAGGGAGACATCGTCTCCACCGAAGACAACGGCTGGGAACTGATTCCGGTCAATAACAGAATTGCCGGTCGCAATGCTTTTCGTGCGGCACTCAACATCGCCGTTCCCATCAAGTATCATCCCGTCGCGGGAGTGATCGCCGGAGCCCAGTGGGGCAACCTGATCAATCTTATCAGCTATAAAAGCAGACACTGAATTCTTCCGTCCCCTGTACCGCACCTCTGAACCGCATGCGAACGGACGAAACGTGTCTTCCGTTTAAAAGGTATACCGGTATGCGGCATTCCGTAAAGTATATTCATTTCGGACCAGCTCAGGAGACGCCATGAAACGAATTCATTACCTGCAGCATGCCCCGTTTGAAACACCTGCCTATATTCTCGATTTATGTGAACGATATCAGTGTCCGGTAACCGGTACCCGTGTCTGGGAAACCACCGATTTTCCCGATCCGGCCGCGTTTGATCTGCTGGTAGTGATGGGTGGTCCGATGAACATCTATGAGCATGAAACCTATCCCTGGTTAATCGAAGAGAAGATCTACCTTCCGAAGGTGATCGATGCTGACAAGCTGGTTCTGGGAATCTGTCTGGGTTCGCAGTTGCTCGCCGATGCGCTCGGCGGCAGCGTCGTGAAAAACCGGTGCAAGGAGATCGGGTGGTTTCCGGTACGGATGACGCACGGGGGAATGGATTCACCGCTGATGCGCGACATCCCGGAGATCTTCACTCCCTTTCACTGGCACGGTGATACCTACCCGCCGCCACCCGGAACCCTCCGGCTCGCTTCGAGTGCCGCATGTGACAATCAGGGGTTTATTTTCGACAACCATGTGGTAGGTCTGCAGTTTCATCTGGAAATGACGGCGGAAAGTACCGAAGAGTTGATAAAAGCCTGTTCCAACGAGCTGATTATCGACGAATACGTGCATCCCGCGGTTACCATACGTGAAGACATGCGACGCTGTCTGACCGATTCCCAGAAGATCATGGAACAGCTCTTCGTCAACATGATCACCTGATCCTCCCCCCGGGTTCCGCCTCAGTACACCGGGATCTCCCTGCATGCCGCAACCGCTCCATTTACCGTCACCACGGCAACCGCGACACCGCTGCCGTTTTTCATCCGCCACTGTACGCTGCCGTCCGCCACCGGTTTTGACAACAGTAATTTCCCCGAGATAGTGAAGATTCGCAACTCACGGTTTCCTTCCGGAAGATTCCGGACTTCCACCGTATAGAGAATACCCGTTCGCACAATTCGCATCTTTTCCGGTGCAGCAGTACTGATGCGCGGCTGCATCGATGCCTTTGCAGCGGTTTTCTCATCGGTAATCACGGCACTCCAGCGCAGTGTTTTCGTATCGCCCTTTTTAAGCGTTTCTCCCCGGGAAAGCATCTCCCATATAAGCAGATCATCGGTAATCACCGGAGCATGTCCGTCGTTTCCCGTGATGGCGACCGTCGCGGGATCGATGCGGACCGGCAGCCGCGTGATCGGACGGAACTGATAACAGTACCCTGCACCGAACTCGAGATCATGGGCGCTCATCGTTATCGAATAGGTGAATTGCGCGGCACCGTTATCGCCGGCCGAATACGACAGTGACTCCTTGTACGCCCTGGCACTGTCACCGACATCATGGAACCGGACATCAGCCGCCGGATCTCCGTAAAAAACGGTACTGTCCAGAAAGGTCCTCACCAGTGACGTCTGCAACTGGCCGGTGGAATTGAGTACTTCGAACTGCGCGAGATTATTCGCATAGTAAAAGCCGTCGGCCAGTGTATACTTTCCGGCGAATTTGGTGACCCGGTCGTAAATACCCCAGGCCATGAATTCGTCGCCAGCCGATGCGTTGATGATAAACCCGAACATCTGCACCGCATGGCCGCCGTGAAACGCCGCATAAACGAAATTGTCCCGGCTGTCGGGATTTCCCATAAGGCAATTGGTGGCGCACCAGAAAACGGTCGGTGTCGCCACCTGAATCTCGAACCGGCTGCCGGAATAGGGTTCTCCGTAAAGTTTTCCTCCCGAGGAACGCATGTACCCTTCGGTCCCCGCATCGCTGTAATGGCACTGCCACACGTTCACGTTCCCGTGGCCTCCGGTGATGATGCAGTCGACTGGTCCCTCGATCCTCCCCTGCCCCGCGACCTCAATGTCCAGTGACTGAGCGGCAAGCCACGGCCCAACCAGATTGATTCTGTCGTTCACCCCCTGTGGACGTTTGTTTTCGGTATACACCTTTCCCGATTTCCCGGGAAACAGGTAATCGGTTTTCGTAGAATCGTCGCAGGTCATGCCGATTCCCTGATAGAACCGCTGAATGGGAGGTTCATAGGAAAGATTGTTGGAAGCGGCGAGCACGGTTTTAACGGTAAGTTTTTCGGATATCGCCCGGAGTGCATCGGCGGCTTCATACCCGGTAATGATCCCCCACACGGCATCTCCGTACGGATCATCATCGAGTTCACGGCTCATCCTGCTTACCGCGACCACGAATGCCGTTTTACATTCCGTGGCGGGCCGGGCGATATAACCGATATAATCGGGTTGAAAAGCGGCAAGCTCCGATTTGCAGGAGGTCACCGACGAGGGCCAGGTGAACAGCTTCGCCGTGCCGCTCCTGCCGTGCTTTTTCACCAGTGAATCGGCAACCGTCTTCCATCCGGCATCGCCGTATGCCGCCTCGCTGATGACGACCGCATAATTGTATCCGTGCGGTATCTGCGCGGTAACCGTAAAAAAACTGAGAAAAACCGGTAACGGAAGAAATATGAATACCATTTTCTGAATGACGGTCTGATAGCGATTTGGTGACACGCACCCTCCTTTGGCTACTATTGTAATATACTCAAGAGTCCCGAGTTTTCACTAATCACCTGTTAAGCGACTAGTGCTAATCCTTCAGCCCGCTCAGCATCGATTCTTTCCCT
>JAFGHA010000296.1 GCA_016930275.1 Chitinispirillaceae bacterium | reverse complement strand
GGCGGTGGACGGGGATCTTCTTACCCGCTGGTCGGCACAGGGATATCCGCAATGGATCGAACTGGATCTGGGCGCTGAAAAAGCGCTGAAGGGGATTGACCTTCATTTCCTGGAGAACCGGGCCTACCAGTATACCCTTCAGACCAAACTCCATGAGGGTGACAGCTATTCAACGGTGATTGACAGCAGCGGCAACCGCGTCGGCGGGAAGCATGTTCTTCAACTCGACAACATTTCCGTACGGTACGTCCGCCTCAATGTAACCGGAGCCTCCGGCTACACCGGTGACTGGATCAGCGTGAGCGATATGCGTGTGTACGGCGACGACGTTACACGGGTGAGCCGCACCCCGGACCGGCCCGCCTCGCGAATATGGACGGAAACTGTTGACGGCGGCGCGGTTGTTCTCTTTATTCCATCGGCCGGTACCGGCGAACAGCTTGGTTATTCACTGTCGACGCTTGACGGCAGGAATATTGTTGAAAAAACGGAACCGATCGGCCCGAACAATCGGATCAGAATCCTTTCCGGCAGAGAAAGAGGAGTAATGAAATCGACCACCGGACTCTATCTCCTGCAGTACAGGATTATTTCGGGCGACAAAACGAAATCAAGCGGAGCGTCTTATATTCTTCTACCGGTTACCTCTCTTTCACTGCGGCAACGATAAACTTTTGTAAAGAGTCTGCCGCTCCTTTACGAGGACTATGCCGGTGCGCTGAACCGTTTCGTTCGATAGGACGCGGCCGTTGATGGAATAGAGACAACCGGTTTTATTGCAATGCAGCCGGTTCATCATACCGCGGCGCGTGCTGCCGGTTTGTCGCCGCGGGCTGCGTTCTCTGATGATTCGCTGCGGGAACGACGCGCGGTACTCCTCCCACATATTCTCGACGAAAGCGTCCCAGCACTGTCCCTGCCGCGCCCAGTTTGCCGAATAATCCCACCCTCGTGCGTCACTGATCGCCTTTACTGCCGCCGAATCGTTCTCGGTCATCCATCGGTCGACATAATCGAAGAATGCATCGTGGTTCCACAAACCTGTCGCATTCATTATCCGCGCCGCGAGCGCCTCGCCGACCCATGAGAGGCTGGTGCAGCAGCGGCGGTAGTCTTCGCCGATTTTATTCGAATCAGCCCACTCGGTAGGCGGCTTGTGTTCATAGGGGCCCCAACCCGGTGTCGTGCTCACCGGCTTTCCGTCGATGACTCCCTGGTGGCCCGCGTAGACCACCTTCGCTCCTGTCCAGCACTGGTCGTACATGGTCTGCATGTCCTCGCCGAAACGGAGCTCGGGATACGCGGCATCCGGCGACGCCATGGCGGTATCGCCGAGCAGCAGCCCGGCGAAAAGGATCGGCCATTTCCTTCCGGATCCGTGGCCGCCGTGGGCCTGCCACCCGGGATACCCCGCGCGGGAGATCCCCCAGAGATCGATGCCGTACTGGATGATATTGATAAGCAGCGACTCCTTTTCCGCGGCGGTATAGTCGCACAGGAGCATCAGCGTACCGATCCCCACCGCACGGGCCACCTCCCGGCCATACATGGCCTGATATTCCGCCGCGGCGTCGAACCCGAAAAAGCAGACGTCAAGCCACGGCCTGCGGAAATGCCGGGCCCAGCTCTTGATGTCGGGCATGTCGTCGACCTTGGGAAGGTTCGGCAGGAGGTCGCGGCACAGGCTCTCACCATGGTAGATCGTCTGTTGCCGGTCACAATAGGACGGCCTGAACGCGTCGGCCGATACGGCTGAAGAAAGACAGGTAAGCACCGATACTGTCTTGACCGGGGATTCCGGGGTTTCGTTACCTTCGCGAAGCCATGGCCCGTGCGTCCCGATCGTATCCAGGCTGATCGAAGAGATGAGCGCGTCGCCCGGTTTCATCGCACATGGAAAGCCTGCCCGGAGGTTCGCCCTGAACCGGTTCGAGCTCACTCGGCTGTCGAAGCCGCTGATTCCCTGATCAACCGGAAGGTTCAGTATCGACCCGTTCCGTTCGGCGGTCGGAGCGGGGTGTACCGAATTGACCGTTACCTTGCCGACAACGTACCAGTCGCCGTTGACAAACCGGCCCACCGGCACCGGTTCGCCGAATTTCCAGGTAATGCCGTCGATCGATATGCTGTCGGCAAAGGGGAGTTCCGTGGTACTGCGGGCGGCGGCAAAGAGGGTGCCTGAAAAAAACAGCGCCGTGATTGCCGGGAATAATCGATGCATAGGTGGCCTCCGCTAGTAATACTATTATGTATTTTAAGGGGACCTCTAAATATTCAGTTTTGTAATGAGGCCGAGCGAGAAATTCGCAGACGAGGCGCATGAGAAGGCCAATATTATCGAAAATATGGCCGCCGAATGCAACGACGTTTGCGGATTTCGTAGCCGGCCGCAATAGGAAATGAATTTTTAGAGGTCCCCTTAAATGAGCGATGGTTATGTCGATCGCATGGCGTCTTTTCACATCGCTTCACGTCAGTGGAGGATCGGGTGGAAAAGCTTTTAAAAAAGATGGTGCCGAATGCCGTTTATTTCCTCGTTCATACCCCCTGCGGACCGCGGACAGCCCGCATGGTGGTTTATTTTTCAACATGATCGATTGCTGGTAAGCAGGGTCGGCGATTCGGCCCGGGTCCCGCTGCTCGATTCCGTTCAGCCATTCGGGATCGATCCGCAGCGGGCGCAATTTCTCGGCATGCTCGATACCGTGCCCTGTTATGCCGCGTCAATCGATTCCCCGCCGCAAGAAGGCGCCGAGGGAATGACCGTTGAGCCGCTGCGGAGGCTGTTCGGGCTGCTCCCTGAGGAGCAGCTCAGGATCGCAATCCGCGCATCCCAGATCGTGCACTGGGACAATACCAGCCGGTATTGCGGAGCATGCGGCGGGCCGACCCGGCCGTCGGCAGCGGAACGCGCTAAAATGTGTCAATCATGCGGCCTGACGCTCTTTCCGCGCATCTCTCCGGCCGTTATTGTCGCGGTGGTGAATGACGACCGGATTTTACTGGCGCACGGCAGCCGATATCCCGAAGGATTGTACAGCGTGCTTGCCGGGTTCGTCGAGCCCGGAGAAACCATTGAGGAGTGCGTCGCGCGCGAGGTGAAGGAGGAGGTAGGCATTGACGTATCGGACATCCGTTATTTCGCCTCGCAGCCTTGGCCCTTTCCCGATTCGCTGATGGTGGCCTTTACCGCGCGCTATGCCGGCGGGGAAATCATAGTTGACGGGAAGGAAGTTGACGATGCGGGATGGTTTTCGGCGGATAGCTTTCCCCGCATACCGGAAGCGATCAGTATTTCGAGGAGATTGATCGACTGGTTTGTGGAGCAACAAAGGAGTGGGGGAGGTGCGGCTGAGTAGGAGGGTGAAGTGGTAAATGAATGATTCAGCAAAAGGCATGATAAGAATTAAAACAATCACAATTGCGCTTTTATTTCCAAGCACGTTGGCTTATTGTAGTTTCTATCTTAAAAAAGCGAACATTCCCTTTTAAATCATTCAGATGATTGAATTAACAGATATACGGGAAATTATTGATGCCCCTTAAAGATGTATTTAAAGCCATATCAGAAATGTTTGAGCATGAAAAAGCGGACTATGCCGTAATTGGCGCATTTGCTTTATATGCGTATGGGTATGTGCGCGCCACAAAGGATATTGATTTTGTAACGAGGATTGAATTTCAGAAAAAAGCGGTACGCTATCTTGAATCGCTTGGTTTTAAAACAACCTATTGTTCCGAGGCCTTTTCGAATCATGTGCATCCGATAGGAACAATGCACATCGATGTGATGTATCTCGAAAAGGATACTGCGGATACAATTTTCAGGAAGACCGAAAGGCGGGTCCTGTTTGAAGACGTGAAAATCCCGGTAGTGAGCGCTGAGCATTTGGTCGCAATGAAATTATTCGCAGCAAAACATAATGAGCGGCGGCGGCTTAAGGACTTGGCCGATATTAAAGAAATAATAGCGACCGTCGACATTGATAAGAAAATAGTACAAGATTATTTCAAACATTTCGGTCTTGAATCATATTATAATAAAATTGAAGGAAATGAAGATGAAAGCCGACAACCTTCGATTTAAATGGGATCCCCATGCAAACAGGGAATGTGCTGGTGAGACAAAGAAGAAAAAAAAGCAGGATGAAATGAAATCGCTGGAAGAGTATTTCGACTTTATTGAACAATTCACCTGTTCCGGTGATGGAGATATATTTGAGCAGCATGTCGATAAAAAATTTACGCTGGTATTGTAAACAAAACCCGCCACCTTTCTGCCGTCTGCGCCCTCGTCAAGTTGTTACTCCATCATTTTCGTTTCAGTAACGCCAACAAACGGTCGATTGTCCGTGCACAGCATACATGCGGTACCCCGGAAACATCTCCACCGCCTACTCTCGCCCACGTTATGCTTCCAACGGTTCCGGTCAGATCGAACCGGGATGACGTTTCCATTTTTTCCCGCGCGACAAACTGCGGACCGGAAAAGTTACTCAACGCTGTTGAATCATGCAGGAGTAAAAATCCTCCCGGTCGTATATGGGGCAGCCATTGGTGAAAATCCCCTAAAACGCTTAGAACGTCATGTGCGCCATCGATGAATACGATACGGCATGATCCCCGCCACTGAAGAGCGGCCGTTTCTGCGGGCGCAACGATAACCGTGACGAGATCATGTACCCGAAAACGGTTGAGATTCCGACGCAATGCCGAAGATCCTGTGTACCGGTCATCGGAAATCAATAATATCCTTGAACCTGTCGCTGCGACGGGCGTTCTTGCCTTCTCATTATCAACCCATCTATTTTCATTTCACGAAAAAAAGAGTTGTTTCGCCGGTATCATTCTGTGGAGGCCCCATGAAGCGCCCGTTGTCCGCGACCTCTTTCCACGGTTCAATTCCTTTATGCTGCAGTCTTTGCCGACGGTGCCCGTATCGCGTTGCGCGGGCAGGTCGATCCGTGATGTTACGATGGTGGAGTGTGATGCTTGCGGTGCTCGTCTTCTGCATGGGCTGCCTGCATGACAAATCCCCCGCTCCGACCGGTAGTACCGATCCTGTTGATACAACCCGCGTAGCCGATACGTCGGATACGTCGACCGGGCCCACCGACGCCGAGATCTTCGATGATGCGATCCCTCACGAGTTCATCATCGAAATCAGCCGGGAGGAGTGGGAGGGCATCACCCAGGACATGCTCGACTACGCGGAAAAGTTCCCCCTCGAGCTTTTTTACAATGGTGACGGTCGTGAATATCGAACCGATAACTACCGTAAGGCCGACTTCATCTACCGTCGCAGCGACGGGACCGAGTTCAAGTCGACCGAGGTGGGCATCCGCACGCGCGGGAATGAGTCAAGGCGCCTGCCGTATGAGAACGGCCGTTACTACAAGTCGCACTTCAAGGTGAAGTTCGACGAAACCTTCGACATGCCGGAAGACGATCCGGCCTTTGCAGCACTAGACAAACGCCGTTTCGCTGGCCTGAAGGTTCTTAACTTCAAGTGGAGCCGGTACAACACGTGGGATACCTATGCGAACAAGTCGAAGATCAACGAACTCTTCAGCTATCAGCTGCTCGGCAAGATCAACGTCAACGCTCCCCGGATGTCAATGTGCACGCTTACGTTCCGGATCGCCGGGACGGAGGTCAATTACGGCGTGTATTGCATTTTCGAACAGGTGGACAAACCGTTCCTCAAGCGGCAGTACGGAGCGTCCGACGGCGACCTCTACAAATGCCTGTATCTCGAGCTCACCGGGGGACCGGATCTGACGGAAAAATCGGTCGAGGGAGATAATGTCGGGGTAAAGGACGTGGACATGAACTACCGGCCCATGTACGATCTGAAGACCAACGAGGAGACGAGCAACCACTCGGCACTCAGGGATTTCGTGCACCGGCTCAATACGCTGGAGGGTCAGCAGTTCGTCGACTACATGGATGCGAATTTCAATGTGGATTGCTTCATCCGCTACCTGGCAATGGGGATCTATATCAACAACCTCGACGACTATCGCTTCCTGGCCAACAACTACTATCTGTATTTCAACACGGCGGGAAAGATCGAATTCATCCCTTACGATTTCGACATCTCGCTGGGTACCAACTGGCACGGCGACATGCCGTACGGCGAATTCATCGACGAGGACATCTTCAACACTAAAAACCTGCCTGCAGCCTGGGGAGACAGTTCGCCGCGGCCTCTTGTGGACAAAGTGCTTGCGGTGGAGAAATACCGCGAGCAGTACGTGAACTACCTCAAGGAGTACGCTCTCCCCGCAAACGGGTTCTTCCTCTTCAGCGAGTACAAGGCAAAATTCGACCAGATGTTCGCGCTTTACGGCGACAAAACCGACAACGACACGAAGGATCCCGATCCTATGGGCCTGGCGGGATACGAGCAGAAGTTCTTCTTCGACAAAACCAAAAACGTGCTGGACCAGCTCGGGCTCGACTATGCGGCGTACGAGGTTGAGTGAGCGCCCTGCACGTTCGTTTATTGTCCGGTACTCTGCGGACGGGTGAGGGTTGACGTCACCGCCGCACTATTTTACTTCCAATGATTGTTCCGTTGCCGGTAACGATGCCCGGATATACCCCCGCGGAAACGGGACGGTTGAAGCGGTCGGTTCCATCCCAGATGAAGTCGACGGATCGGACTCCCGCAGGCGACGGACCAAACCGTTTGAGCAGTTTCCCCGAGAGTGAAACCACATAAAAACCGATGACGGCCGGGCTGCCGGTCCGGATCGAAATACGGCAGGCGCCGTGAGGCATGACCCTGCAGGAAATATCGACCGGCCGCAGACTGCGGGTTCGTATCACAGGGGTGCCGGCCGCCGCCGTCAATCCGGCGCCCTGCAGAACGGTAAGCCCTCCCCGGCGCGTACCGACCCATACATTGCCGCTTCGTGCGACAACGCACGCGGTGATGTCATCGTCGCACAGCGGCGTGTTTTCCGTTGTATAGCTGGTATGCTGCTCTCCGTTCAGATGAACCAGCCCGCGTCTCGTTCCCACCCAGACACTGTTTGCGGTGTCAACGAAAATGCATTGCACGCAAGGATCGGGCAGAACTCCGCCGGCGGTATCGATCAGCGTGCAATCGTCTCCTTCGCGTCTGAACAGGCCACCGGCGGTTCCGATCCAGGCAATGCCGTCATGAAAACATATCGCGTTCACCTCCGCCGTCGCCGTTGACACGGAATCTTCACGATCAGACATCTGCCGGTTGAAGGCCGTATCGTCGATCCATACGCCGTTTTCATAGTGTGTAAGGCCTCGGTCGGTGCCTATCCAGGGTGTATTATTGCCATCGATCGCAATGGCGTTCATCGTCGTATCGAACCCTGCGTCACTCTGAACCGTATAAAGCTTTTCGGATTCCAGCCCATGGTACCGGTAGATACCGTCCTCGGCAACGACCCACTGATCTCCGGTTTTATCGACTGCAATCGCTTTCTGTGAAAAATGGCTGCGAAACAGCATCCGCCACTGCTCCCCGTCGAAACAGGAGATGCCTGTACTCGACACCGACGATGCCAGGGGCTGCCGGAAACCGGCCCATACGATTCCCGAGGAATCCAGTACCAGGCAGCATGCGTCGTTTCCGGGAAAGCTGTCGCCGGGAGCGGGGTACACGGTCCATGCGGTATCGCGGTACCGGGCTATGCCGCCGGTAGTGGCAGCCCAGAGGTTGTCCGCCTTATCGACAGACAATGCGGTGATCGAATTGGCGGGAAGTACGGCATTGCCGGTCGCAAAAGGAGTCATGTGTCCGGAGGTGTCAACCATTAAAACCGTTCCGTCGTTGGCGGAAAGCCAGAAGCACCCCTCTGGCTCATCCGTGCATGCGATGAAATTATTGTAACGGTCGGACCAGGTCGCCACTGCCGAATCAAACGGGTTTTCGTCCTGTTGATCATAGAGAAAAATCTTCGCGTCGCTGAAGAGACCGGAAACGTATGTTATAGCGGCAATCAGAATCATGTCGTCACTGTTCGCCGCAAGCACGGTGCAGTAAGTTCGAGAATTCGTATCAGTGTTGGCAATAAACGTCCGGATCGATTCTCCGCTGAGTTGTATCAGTTTATTGAGCGCGCCGATCCAGCAGTTTCCCTTGGTATCAATTGCCAATGATTTCTGGTAGAACAGTTCGGGGCAAATTGATGCAAGAGAAACAGGCGCCTGCGGTTCTCCGTCGACATATTCGCGGATCCATGCGTCGCCGCAACCGCTGTCTCCGTCGGGGGGGACGCTCATGATCCATACATCGCCCTCAGGATCGTTCGTGAACACACCGGAAAACTGTGCAACGATCGGCTGCCATGCTCCGTTGTCGTAGCGGAGGATGCCCGAATTCCCCGTCCATGCCCAGATTTTTTCCTGGCCGTCGATCAGCATCCCGAGCACCTGATCGTCGGAGAAAGCGGCAATCCTCTCCCATTTCGAGCCGTCTAAACGGATGATGCCCGCAACTGTAACGCCGACCAGAAGCGCTCCGTTTTCATCCATCGCAAGGCTGCGGACAGCGTTGCCCGGTGATCCGGAATCCGATAAGATGTGCAGTGACGTTTCGCCGGTGACCTTGTCGATACGGATCACTCCTTCGGCACCGGTCCCGCCCCAAATGGCATGTTCGTCGCACACAAAGGTCGAGATGCGACGATTTTTTGAGGTATAGGTCCTTCCGGGTATGGATGCGCTGAAAACGCCTGAACCATACACCAGGAAAAAGAGAAACAAAGCGATCCGGCATCCGGGTGTGAAAAAAATGGTTTTCATCGATACCCTCCTCCTTGAATGCTTACGGATGAGGTTTCACTATCCATTCCTGCTGTTTTTAAATTTACCATAAAACAGCGGCGAAGCAAAAGACATAATGGAGACAGTGCCCCGGGCACTGAACCTCCTTACGCAGCAGAAGCGTACGCTGACAAATACTTTTTCCTGCCATATTCCGACTGCCGCACAGGGCTCAGTGTGAATACTCTCTTGAAGGACCTCGAAGCAGAGCTTCGAGGTCCGCGAAGTAGCGCCGAAGGCACAACGGTTCAGTAGAAACAGTACCAAAGGTACTGTATTCTCTACGTAGCACGAACGGTAGCGCTCGCTGGCGGATTCAGTTGCTGAGCACAACTCTGAAAGCGGTTGTCTCTTTTCCCGTCGTGATTCGAAGAATGTAGACACCGGGGGAATAATGATTCTTCCCTGCCGGTTGCCAGGTACTACCGGAGGCTCCGGGTATGACGGTCATAACATCCGAGGTGATTATTGTTTTTCCGTCAATACCGACGAGGGTCAGTATAACCGGCACCGCTTCCGATGCCGGTGTCTGCAGATGGACCTTGCCTCCAGGCACCGGCTTCACGGACCACACCCCGTGCCCGCGGTTTTTCCGGTTTTGCAGGTTCTTCCGGTTGACACCAGTCGTTCCGGCAGGCGTCAGCGTAAAAGTAACGACGCTGTGTGCGGGCAACGACGCCACCAGCGACGACCCGTCAAAGGACGACAGATGTTCTTCAGCCAGCGGTTTGATATTTACCGGTTCCACACCGCCGTAGTCGTTATAACTGTCGTATTTCGGACCGTTAATGATCGTTCCGGTACAGGAATCGTATCCCGGAGCCTCCTGTAATTTCACCGATACGAGCTGCTCGTCGGAAATATGCGTATTGCACATGCTGATATGCAGCATCCCCTTGCTGTCCACCGATGCCGAAGCCGTGATGTACGGCACCCCTCCGGTGTTGCCGGTAGCTAAAGTTGCCGGTATCATTTTCGCATTCTGATGCACTTTGTACATTTTAAAGACATAGAAGGTGGGAGTTTTGATCATATCGGTGGTCGGAGGATTTTTGGTGAGGAGCAGTGCCTGAATCACATTCACCGGTTGGGCCACCATTGCCATTTTCACGCGCCTGCAGTGGTTGTTGAAAATATTCAGGTGCATGGAGGCGATGACGGCATCGCGGCAGGTGTTCTGCTGATAGGTGAATCCCATGTTCGGGATCTCCGTGTACCACGCTCCCCACTCATCGACCATAAGCCCCACCGTATTCTCGGGATCGTATTTGTTCATAATTGTTTCGCAGGTTACCATTTTATTTTCCATTGCCCACGCCAACTGCATTCTTTCATTATATTGGGCCTCGGTAAAGTTAAATGAAGGGCCGCTGCCGTTAAGACCGGTATAGTAATGATAGGTTGCCCCCTCAATGCTTCCCACCTCAAAGCGCATCAGTGAATCAAGCCAGATGGAGGGTGTACCGTTGCCCGATCCTCCATCTGCAATCCTGAAAAGTTTTCCCGAAAGTTGGGGCGGAATCGCCACTTTATAATTGTTATATCTTTCGATATACTGGGTAATCGATATCGGGGGCGGGCATCCTCCCCAGGGTTCATTTCCCATTTTCCAGTAGTGCAGTTTCCCGGGAAACGTGGAATCGATATGATTCAACCAGGCGGTCATGCCTGCCGGCGACAAATTGGTGGTGTTGGCGGTGATGTACGGTACCGTTCCGAGCAGGTCGCATAACTGAAAGTACTCCGCAGTGCCGAAACCGTCCGAATTGATTGGGTGGCTGGTGTTTAAGTCTCCGCCCGGTCGCTTTTCCTTGGGGCCGATACCGTTTGTCCAGTTGTATCTTTCAGCGAAACACCCCCCCCGGCCAGTCCAGACAGGTAATCCCCGCTTCCTTGAACGCCTTGATAACGTCGTTGCGTATACCGTCGGTATTGGGAATTGAGGAGGCCTCACCGACATAGACGCCGGTATAGATATCTCTGCCCCAGTTCTCCATGAGCGCACCATAGAGCTCTTTTCTGATCGTATCTGCCGCCCCTGCGAAATCCAGCCACAGCGTAGTTTGAGCGGATACCATTGAGGAAAAGCAGACAGCGACAATGATAAAACACTTTTTTCCAAATCCGATGTGCATAGTATACCTCACTTATAAGTTATGAAAGCTGCTTCCATTACCAGGCATTCTCGCTTATTCTCACTCCGGCACCCCGAACATGCGCACTGCGAATACGTCCCGGTTATCTGAACGACCTGAACCTCATCCCGTCGGTATTGTGATGAAGAAAAAGAATATCATCCCCGGATGAACCGGTGTGTAACCGGTAAAAATAAGCGCCGCTCGATAATGCTGGTCCGTTCAACGGTATCCGATGGTTCCCCGCCGGCAGTTCCCCGTTTACCGGCGTGATTACTTTTCTCCCGAGAAAATCGAAAATGTCCAGCCTTACCCGCGATCTGGACGAAAGTTCAAAATTCACGGCGGCTTCAGCAGCGAAACCGCCGGAGCGCCCGGTAGTGAAGGCTCGCTGCCTGCGTATCCCGGTAGTGTCGTCGTTATCAATGAAATCGAACCAGTCGAAATCGGCGGGGTTACCATTTGCGGCACCGTTTCCCGAAGCGTACATTCCGATGAAAACGCCGGTAAAGCCGCCAATGACTTCCGTGGACAGGTCTCTGGTTGACGCGGTACCTATCTGCTCGGCCGTCTGTCCCTGCGCCTGTATCGAAAACCGGTACTGAAGCTCCGTCGCGTCGATCCGCAGCATGATGTCGCCATCCGCCGCTTCTTTATACGTGGTTTCAACAGCAGCACCCTTTAAAACTCTTTTAAATACAACTGATCGTTTTTCTTCATGCATCGTTATCGTGAGGTCGTAATGATTGCTGTCGTTTCCGCGAACCACCAGCCCTGCCTCTTCATTTGAAGCGGTCGGGGTAAAACTGACTTTTGTCGCGACTGACATTTTGAATGCCGTCTGCCTGCGACAAATAAACGCGGGAGAATCTTTCTGTTTGAAATTTATCGCCGAACCATTGAGTCTGAGAAAACCGGGTTTCTCCGTAAGCGACCAATCGGTTGCATGAGGATTGCGGATAAAGTTCCACGACAATCGTAAAGAGGTGCTGTCAAAGTCATCCCGGACGGGTTCTTTTTCCCAGATATGCTCGGGCAGGTTCGGGACAGAGTACTCTTCCTTAACAATACCGTCGGTCCCCACTTTCGGCCATCCCTCGGTATTCCACGTCACCGGTGCCAGGAACGTTTCACGGCCCAGATGGTGATAATTATCTCCTACCGGCCTGATGCCGAGGCACACAAGCCACCATCCATCGGGTGTTTCTATCATATCGGCATGACCGATGGCATGAAAAGGATTATTCGGGCTGTCTTTATGCGAAGCAACCGGGTTTATGGGGCTTGGTTCATACGGTCCCCAGGCGGAACTGCTTCGTTGAATTACTTCTCTATGTTCGTACCCGGTCCCCCCTTCCGCAGACATTAAATAATAATACCCGTTTGTTTTATACAGATGCGGGCCTTCGGGAGATGAACCGCCAAGTCCATCCGCTATCTTTTTCATCTCGGTAATAAATTTGCCCACTGCAGGACTGATGGTCCCCAGTAAAAAACTGGTCTGATTATCGGGACTGAGGTAATACATGGTACTGCCTTCAAAAGATATGGAAGGATCCACATACCATTTTCCTATCCAGTGCGGCTCAGACCAGGGACCGGCAGGGTTTGCAGCCGTTACATAAAACATCCCTTGCGAACCTTGCCCGCCATAGTTGGTACCCGTGACATAAAAGGTGCCTTCATGGTAACGAATTGTCGCTGCATACTGGCCTCCGGTGCTCGATTCACAGCCCATCAGAGGGTTATTGCTTGCCCGCGACAACGCATGGCCGATCAGTTTCCAGTGCACCAGATCTTTACTCTGATAGATCGGCAATCCGGGAAAATACTCGAACGTTGACGTTACCAGATAGTAGTCGTCGCCGGCACAACAGATACTCGGATCGGGATTCATGCCGGTGATGATCGGGTTTCGAAATGTCGTTTGCGCCGGGAGTTGATAGGCAGATAGCACAATTCCTACCAATGTTACAATGGATAATCCGTCCCTCATTTTTCAAATACTCCGTCGATATTTTGATTATTCGCGTCAATCTGACGAAACGTGATCAGCAGGTCGTTCGCCTTCTGATTCATATAACTCAGTTTGATCCATGCCGGATCTCTCTCTACACCGGAAATACAAACCTCATCGATGATACCGTTGAAAAAGTAGAACGAGTCGTCCGGGATACTGCCGATCACCAGATCGTAACCGATCTCACGGGTAAATTCGGGGTAGCTGTTTACAATGGTGCTGTCCACGCAATATCCGTTGACATACAGGTGCTGCCGCGTCCCGTTGCGTATGCCGACGAGATGTACCCACGCCTTTGACGTGGCCGGCGAAGTCGATACGTCCCATCCTCCGCCGGCGGGGCATACGGAAAATCCCCACTCGGACGCCATGATCCCGAGATTGTATTGCTGGTTACCTTTTGAAACGATGGTATGATAAATCGTGTCAATGGTATCGATATATACCCATGCCGAAACTGTGTACGGTCCGGATACGGGAAAATTCAAAGTGCCGGCGGCCGTATTTGCCATGGTAAAAAAGCTCGTGGAACCGTCAAGCGCCTGTGCGCCGCCGATGTTTCCATTGACCGCGGAATTCGACGTCATTCCCGTCGGCGTTCCATCGTAACGGTTGATGGTCGCATCTTTTACCATCGTATTTCCCGCCTCCGCAAGGTGCCATACTCCCTGGAAACCTGTTGCCGTATCGAACACCGCCGCTCCGTTTGACATATCGATTGCCGCCGGATTGCCCCAGTACATGATGATCGACTGAGTACTGTCGTTACCGAAGACGGTGTCTACCTTCACCCATAGTTCCGCCATCCCGTTCGCTGAATCCCACCGTTCAATTTCATACACGAGCGGCAAACCATCGTTCGACTTTGTGAAGCGGATGTCCTCTCCGCCGTTTTGCGCCTGGGAAAAGTCAAATGCAGCATCACTCAATCTCACAAGAAGGGGGAAATCATAGACATTCGACGGGACGTCGGCGCCCGAAACGGTAGTGTTGAAATAGAGCCGTCGGCTGTATTTCCAGGCAGCATATGCCGATGCCACCGTATCGCCCGGTTGTACCGTCACCGTGTCTCCAAGGAGATCGGTACTTAGAGAATCCGTTGCCTCTACATAAAGAAGATCGGTATAGATGCCTGCCGGAACACCGCTTAAAACAGTTTGACCTGCGATACTGTCGCGGGTGGTGATAACCGTAAATACACTTGTTCCTGGCGCATAGACGTAGTCGCCTTCACCCGACGTCGTACCGGTTAATCGGACGAAAATCGTCCCGGTTTTACGCAGCCTGCAGGTATCCACAACCACCTCCACCCTCTCACCATTGGCTTCAATACCCCTGACGAGCGCCTTTAATCCTGCGGAAACGGCCTCAATAGTAAACGTTCCGGCCGAAATACCTTCCAGACGATACTCTCCCTGAGCATCGGTGAGCACCTGCCATTGGTCGGGGAGCGTGTCGTGCATAACCGGATTGTAAGCGACGGGCAGCAATTGCACCGGCACATTGTCGGCCGGAGTACCCGTACTATCCACAATAACACCCCGGGCAACGGTCTCTGAGCCGTTACCCTCTCCGCCCGGTCCGGTAGTTTCCTGAGCGGTGCATCTGAGAAGTAATACAATTACGGGAAGCATGATATAAAACCGCATACCACCCATTATCGCTCCCTTGAATTTTTTGTTAAAGGAAATGCATGCAGGTTAACCTGAATTACCCTGTCGATATTCCGGTCGAAACGGGCAATATCGAGAAGATCCTTACGAAGCGTCGCAATTTTTGTAACCGCCGCCCGATACCCCTCCCGCGATAACCCGAGCGTCAGGGTGGAAGAATCACGCCGTTCCCGGGGCAACTGTTCAAGCGCCTCCTTTGCCAGATCCATGGTTGCCTGCTGGAAATTTATCAGCGCCACCGAATCCACCGAATCACCCGTCGATATGATACGATCGGTAAGATGGTAGTAGCCGTCTTCCTTTTTAACAATAAGAGAAAGCCGCTCCAGTAAATCGATGGCCTTTTTCGCCTGACCGGGAGTAATTGCGGGTGAAAATTGCTGAGCCAGTTTCTTGTAATCGCCGTTAAACGGGTAGTACGACAGGAGCGATCTGACTGCCGAGTAATACCAGGCGCTATAAAAATCGTACTTGTCGGGTCCGACAGGGTGCATTCGGGTCTTGAACCCGGAGGCAAGTTTTTTAAAGTACTCGTTCTTGGCACGATGCGTTTTCGCCTGATCGAACAGCACCAGCAATTCAAAAAATTCCCTTTCCTTTTTTTTAAGTTCGAGCGCCTGAGCAAATGGACGGATTTTATCCCTTGGGATTTTACACTTTCCCTGAATAATTTGCGTAACGAATCCTTTGGAGGTGAAACCAACCCTTCGTCCAAGCTCTTCATAGGTCAACGGGACTCCGCGAGACCTGGCACTGGAAAGATAATCGGATAAAAACACGCGGTAATCAGAATAATCGAAGACTGGTTTCATAGCTCTCAACAATATAATATAATAGTGGTAAAACAAGAAAAATAGTTTCTATTTATTATTTTTTTCTAAACCGATAGAATTTTATATATATTATAATTTGATTATAATTAATGAATTACAATAAATATAAGTGATTATTTTTATTGGATTTAACCATTTATCTTCTAAACGTGATTCGACATTCTAACACGTAATGAAATGGATGCTTCCATGTTCGAACACAGTACTCATGTACAGTTGTACTTTTGATGTAAGTGAGAGGTGGTATTTCAACGCATTTCAATGCAACCGGAACACTGATAACGGAATTAAAAGACAGGAATATGGATAAAACAATAATAAAGTCAACGTGTTGTCATATTGTCATCTTGATGCTCGGTTTCGGCCTCCTTTGGCGGGGATATGGCCAGGAGACGGAGGTTCGTTATTTATCCGGTAAAGGTGTCGACGATGCCGTGAACTGGGAATTCTACTGCACCGGAGGGATGAACAGCGGAAAGTGGACGACCATTCCGGTGCCTTCCAACTGGGAACTCCATGGCTTCGGAGCCTATAATTACGGTCATGATAATAACAAGGCCAGTGAAGAGGGGCGCTACAAGCTGAACTTCACTGTACCGTCCGGCTGGAACGGTAAAAGAGTATTTATCGTTTTTGAGGGCTCAATGACCGATACCAGGGTCTCGATCAACGGCAACAGCGCCGGACCGGTACATCAGGGAGCTTTTTACTGTTTCAAGTACGAAATCACGCAGCGCCTGAATTTCAGCGGTTCCAATCTGCTTGAAGTGACGGTTGCCAAGATGTCGTCCAACCAGTCCGTAAACGATGCGGAGCGACAGGCCGATTACTGGGTGTTCGGCGGCATATTCAGGCCGGTCTATCTGGAAGCTTTTCCGCAGCAGTTCATCGAGCGGATGGCAATTGATGCACGGGCCGACGGCAGCCTCACGGCCAATGTGTACCTCAACAATGTATCGGGCGGCGGACAGGTGACCGGAAGACTGACCGGTCCCGACGGGCAGACGGTTGGTTCGCAGCTGTCGGCATCGGTTCCGTCCGGCGGCGCCAGTGTATCGTTGAAGGGGACGTTCCCGAATATCAATCCCTGGAGCGCCGAATACCCCAATCTTTACCGGCTCGAAGTTGATTTGCGGAGTGGAAACAGCGTCGTCCATACCGTGAGGGAGCGTGTCGGATTCCGCACGGTGGAGGTACGGGCCGGTAACGGCATTTACATCAACGGAAAGAAAGTGATGCTGCGGGGAGTAGACCGGCACTGTTTCTGGCCATCTTCCGGAAGAGCGCTCAGTCCCCGCAACTCGCGTGATGACGTACTGCTTGCAAAAAGCATGAATATCAACGCCATCCGCAATTCCCACTATCCGGCCGACCGGCATTTCATGGAGTACTGCGACTCTCTCGGGATGTACGTGCTCGATGAACTGGCGGGATGGCAGGTGCCTCCCTACGACACCGATATCGGACGAAAGCTCGTGGAAGAGATGGTTACCTTCGATGTCAATCATCCGTGCATCATTTTCTGGGATAACGCGAATGAGGGTGGATGGAATACCGCCCTCGACGGTGAGTTCGCGAAATGGGACCCGCAGAACCGCGCCGTGCTGCATCCCTGGACCACCTTCAGCAATATCAATACCGATCACTACGAGAGTTACAGCAGCGTACAGAATCTCCTGAACAAATCCATTTATATGCCGACCGAGTTCCTTCACGGGCTCTATGACGGAGGACACGGAGCGGGGTTGCAGGATTATTGGGATCTCATGCGTAGCAAACCGATGTCAGCCGGGGGATTCCTCTGGGTATTCGCCGATGAGGCCGTTGTGAGAACCGACAATAATAAGAAACTGGATGCCCGGGGCAATCTGGCGCCCGACGGTGTCGTGGGACCCTACCACGAAAAGGAGGGAAGTTTTTACACCGTCAGAGAAATCTGGTCGCCGGTACAGATTGGCATGGATAAGCTGCCCGACGATTTTTCCGGTGCCATCGAAGTGGAAAACCGTTATGACTTCACGGATCTCGACGAGGTGGAATTTTCCTGGCGGCTGGCCCGTTTTGATTTTATCAATGCCGACAGCGGGTACACCACGCTCGCCGAAGGAACGGCGAAAACCGGTTCCATTAAGCCCGGAAACCCAGGTACCCTGCAGCTCAAGCTGCCGGAGAACTGGAAGGGTGCGCATGCGCTGCTATTGAGCGCCGAAGATGGAGCCGGAAGGCTGCTTTGCGAATGGTCGTGGATGATACCGTCCGCTTCGGCAATGCGGGAAAGCATCGTGGCAACGGAAAGTACGGCCACTGTTTCCGTCAGTGAAGCCGGAAGCGAAGCGGCCATTACGGCAGGTGACGCGCGGTACACCTTCAATAAAACATCAGGCCGGCTTGCCGGCGTATCGGTTGACGGTAAAACCTACTCTTTTGTAAATGGGCCGTCACTGTCGGCCGGAAGCGCGACCTTGCAGTCGTTCAATGTTACGACCGAAGGTAATGACGCGATCGTCGAAGCGACCTACAACGGAGATCTTAAAAGTGTTCGCTGGCAGGTTCTGGGCAACGGCTGGCTCTCTCTGACAGGAGTTTAAGGAGTAACTCTGCCAGAAGTTAGTAATTGTAGAAAAATCAATAAGTTGCTGCGGCCAAACTTGTAAGACCCCTT
>JAFGHA010000295.1 GCA_016930275.1 Chitinispirillaceae bacterium | reverse complement strand
GGTGATTCTCGTCCGGACGTGATACAACATGAATTATGGCACTCTCTTCTGAATTATTTGCCCCGTTTATATATCCGGTCACATTCACTGATCGTTCGCCCGGAGAAGCGAACGAAACCGTAAAGAAAACAGTATCATCCTCCGCCTTTTTCGTTGTTGTCGAGAAATGATGCTCGACAGAATCATCGGAAACGACATTAATAATCGTGGAATCAATATGTTGAGTAAGATGAAGGATTACTCCGATAGTATCAAAATTCCCGACGGTATCGGTGATGGAGGTGAAGCTGGTAACTCCGGTTGATGATTTAAGGTAAACATCAACTTCCGCCTGTTCCGGACCCGGTGGAGGGCTTGGAATAGTACAGATCAGAAAAAAAATAGCTGAGGCAGAAATCAACAGCGTGGCTACGGAGAAAAAACGTATCCTCATAATTCTACATCCTTATATATAAGTTTAAAGGTGCAAGCATGGTAAAAATATATCCGGTCATGAATTGAAAGCCTGATAATTCAGAGAATCCGTTAAAAAAAACACTCAATTCTCCACAGTGATACCGACCATTTCCCGTCACCTGCAAGTTATAACAAATTGTTCTATACTCAGATAAATTGAAAAATGCAGGTTTTAATTTTATAGGAATATAACTGAAGTTGTTCCGGCTGTCTGTGATCAGCATCACAAAGTCGAGCGATTCTGAAATAAATCACCCCAAAAAAACAATGGTAAAAAAAAAGGAGGGTACTGATTTAAAATTAAAAAAGCCGATCACGGCATGCGACCGGATCGGCATAGATAGTCTTGATAACAGAATCGGTTGTGTTAGAACCCTGCTGCCGCATTTATACGATTGCGCAGCTCCTTTGACGCTTCAAACACGGGTTTGAAGCCTTCCTCAACCTGAATGTACTGGTTAGTACGGGGATTCCGTGCGGTACGGGCCCGTTTTTTCTTGACCTTGAATCTTCCGAACCCGCGGATTTCAATATTGGTTCCCTGTTGCAGCGCATTTGCGACGGAATCAAGAAAACTTTCGACCACAATCTTGGTATCAACCTGAGTAAGACCGGTACGATCGGAAATTTTCTCTACCAGATCTTTTTTGGTAACGTTGCCCATTATAACCTCCTGGCGGTTTCTTAGACTCGGAACACTTGCCGGCACAACGCTGCTGCTCCTACCCGCTTCTGACACCCCCTGCCTCCACTGCAGAATCTGTCCCCTGCGAAATTTCTCTGTCGCACGCGCCGAAAGCCTCAAAAAGAATACATCTACTACTAAATAAAATCAAGCTTTTTTTCTAACCCCATGGTATCAATCAGGTTGCCGAACATCACCCCACAACGGTACACTTGTCAATCAACTGCAGCTTTCTGATCAAGCAACTTCAATTTCTGACGGGCCACGCTGTTGAGTTCATCTACCGACAGTACCGACTGATACAGTTTCCGGGCCCTGTCAAAACGGCTTATTTTTTCCCATGCTACCGCACATTGCAGCAGTATCCGCACATCATCGGGTGATTCCTTCAACGCCTGCTCGAAATAACCGATCGCTTCCTTATTCATCCCGTTTTTCATGCAGATCAGTCCGACTTTGAACGCCGCTTCGTATAGTCTCGGATTGAGAGCCAGCGCCTGCTTGAACTCCTGAACTGCGGCAATCGTATCCCCGATAATGCCATACAGCAATTCACCCAGATTGTAATGCGTATTGAAGTCATCGGGATTGAGTATCAGTGCAGTCTGATAGGATTTCTTTGCCAGTTCCGGATAGTCGAGGTAATAATACACCATTCCGAGCCGGGAATGACTTTTACTGTGGAATGGATTGATTGACACTGCCTTCAGCAATAACTCCCGCGCTTTCGGATACAATTTCTGCAGCATATAGACCCGCGCAAGCTGATACCATGCTTCGCTATAGGTTGAGTCGATAGCGATCGAACGGTTGAAATAGTTCACCGCTTTTTCTGAGGGAAGGCCCCTGGATGCCTCTATCTGACCGAGAAAGCAGTATGCCTCGGCATTATCGGGAAACCTTTTCACACACTCCAGCAGCGCTTCTTCACTCTGATCAACACGATTCAGATAAAAAAGGGCAATTCCCCTGCGTGCACACTGCGGAGCGTTACTACTGTCGGTCCCGTTTTTTTCGAGCAGCTGATCATATAAAGTAAGTGCTTTTTGGTATATTCCCGCTTCAAGTGCGGCATGAGCGAGTTCAAGGGTAACCGTAGTATTTTTTTTATCGAGCGCATGTACCCGTTCCAGATGCTCAACCGCCTTTTCCGGGGCACCGGTCTGCAGGTAACGGTCGGCTATCTTCCGATGAGCCTCAATATCCAGCGGAATAACCGTACGGGAATTATTCGGATTGCTCTTTTCTTTCTCCATGGCGATTTTTCGTTGCATCTGCACCTTGAAGAAGGTCCAGGTTCCGGTAACAACCAGCAGACAGGCGGCCGTAGAGATTAGAACCACCTTTTTTATCAGCTTCCATTCCGTTTGTGAAAACTGGAGAAATGCCATTTCACCCGCCTGTAGAAATAACGATGGTCAAACTGTCTGTATACCTGTCTTATTTAATCACAAGGTGAATTTTAATGGGGGATATATTTTTCACAAAAGACTCACCACACCCCCATAACCACTTATCACCCATCAGTATATCATCAAATTACCAAAGAATACCATAAAAAATTCTTGACTCGATTTGCAGAACCTAGTAATTTTATTAGCACTCAACCGTAATGAGTGCTAACACTGTAAAAACAGCATTCCTTTTTCAACCACTGTTTTATAGGAGGAAGTTATGAACGTTAAACCCCTCTCCGACCGGATTATCATCCGTCCGCTCGAAGCCGAACAGAAAACCGCCGGTGGCATCATCATTCCCGATAACGCCAAAGAGAAGCCGCAGAAAGGTGAAGTCATCGCTGTAGGTGCCGGAAAAATCGCCGATAACGGTCAGAAAATCGAAATGACCCTGAAAAACGGCGACAAAGTTCTCTACGGAAAATACTCGGGTACCGAAGTTTCAATCGACGGAACCGATTATCTTATCATGCGTGAAAGCGATGTTCTGGCGGTTCTTTAAGCACTACCGATCTGTTCATCGTCACTGAAAACTTACGAAAGAAAACAAAGGAGATACAATGTCAGGAAAACAACTTTCATTCGACGTCGCAGCGCGTGACAAGCTGCTCAAAGGTGTTGATACACTCGCGAATGCCGTTCGCGTAACACTCGGCCCGCGTGGTCGCAACGTGGTACTCGATAAGAGTTTCGGTTCACCCACCGTCACCAAAGACGGTGTGACCGTCGCGAAAGAAATCGAACTGGAAGACAAGTTCGAGAACATGGGAGCGCAGATGGTCAAGGAAGTCGCCTCCAAAACCAGTGACATTGCCGGTGACGGTACCACCACAGCCACCGTGCTTGCCCAGGTAATCGCCCGCCTGGGTATCAAAAACGTCACCGCCGGTGCAAATCCGATGGCCGTCAAACGCGGTATCGACAAAGCGGTCAAAGTGATTATCGACCAGCTCCGGAAAGATTCCAAACCAATTTCCGGTAAAAAAGAGATTGCACAGGTTGCCTCAATCAGCGCCAATAACGACTCTGAAATCGGTGAACTCATCGCCGATGCAATGGAAAAAGTCGGGAAAGACGGCGTCATCACCGTTGAAGAAGCGAAAAGTATCGACACCAACCTCGAGGTGGTTGAAGGCATGCAGTTCGATCGCGGGTACCTCTCACCCTATTTCGTTACCAATTCGGAAACGATGGAGTGCGTGATGGATGAACCGATGATCCTGATTTACGACAAGAAAATCAGCGCGATGAAAGACCTTCTCCCGCTGCTCGAAAAAGTTGCCCAAATGGGTAAGGCACTACTCATCATCGCCGAAGAGGTTGAAGGTGAAGCGCTGGCGACACTTGTCGTCAACAAACTGCGCGGAACGCTCAAAATCGCCACGGTCAAGGCTCCCGGTTTCGGTGATCGCCGCAAAGCGATGCTCGAGGATATCGCGGTTCTCACCGGCGGAATCGTCATTTCCGAAGATGCCGGATTCAAGCTGGAAAACACCACCATCGATTCACTCGGCAGCGCGAAACGGGTAGTTATTGACAAAGAAAACACCACGATCATCGAAGGTATCGGCAAGACCGAAGATATCAAAGGTCGCGTCAATCAGATCCGTCGCCAGATCGATGAAACCACCAGCGATTACGACCGTGAAAAACTGCAGGAACGACTGGCGAAGCTGGCGGGCGGTGTTGCTGTAATCAATATCGGTGCCGCCACCGAAACCGAAATGAAAGAGAAAAAAGCCCGCGTCGAAGACGCGCTTCATGCGACCCGTGCGGCAGTTGAGGAAGGTATCGTCGCCGGTGGCGGCGTTGCGCTTATCCGCAGTGCGAAATCGCTGGACAGCCTCAAACTTGAGGGCGATGAACAGATCGGTGCGGACACCATCCGCCGTGCAATCGAGGAACCGCTCCGGATGATTGTTTCAAACGCCGGTATGGAAGCTTCGGTGATCTGTGATGAAGTGAAAAAAGGCAAAGGTGCCTACGGTTTCAATGCCTATACCAATGAGTATGGCGATATGATCGAGGCCGGTGTCATCGACCCGACTAAAGTAACCCGTACGGCTCTTGAAAACGCTTCGAGTATCGCAGGACTCATCCTTTCGACTGAATGCATTATCTGTGAAAAACCGAAAGATGAAAAAGAAGCTGCACCCGGTGCCGGTATGGGTGGCATGGGCGGCATGGGAGGTATGGGCGGCATGGGTGGCATGGGCGGAATGATGTAATCTTCCCCGGTACCCTTTGCACCAACAAGTACCAACGGAAGCCACAGGGCGAATGCCCTGTGGCCTCATCTATTGACGGACGATAAATGACGGCAAACAGTGAACATCTTTCGGAACGGGAACATCAGGTCCTTGAGGCGATAGTAAGGAATTATATTCTCAAGGCTGCGCCGACCTCTTCCCGGTACCTTGCACGGCAAACGGATTTTGACCTCTGCGCAGCTTCCATCCGCAATGTGATGTCCGATCTGGAAGATCGCGGTTACATAACACATCCCCACACATCAGCCGGTCGTGTTCCCACCGACCATGGCTACCGGTACTACGTAGACCGGGTCATGAACTACATCGAGCTGCCCGACAACGTCAAACAACAGATCAGAAATGCGCTTGTTACCGTCGACCAGTCTGATCTCCATCTGCTGCTCGAAGCGGCGTCGCGGGCACTGAGCCGCACCACCAATCAGCTCGGGGTGATTCTCGCACCCAAACTCAGCAACGGAGTCCTGAGCAGGCTTTTCATTTTCAATGTTGCCGAAAAACGGTATATTCTCAACATCGCTCTCGATTTCGGTTTCGTCAAGACCATGGTGCTTGAGTTTGAAACCGAACTACCGCAGGAACGGCTCGAGTGTGCCTGCCGTATCCTCACCTCCAAATTCAACGGAAAAACACTTGCGGAAATGTGCAGCGCCGACGAAGGAACGTATGACGACGTCCCCGATTTTGATCTGGGAATTGTTCGACTGCTGGTCCCTTCAATAAAAAAAATGGTACAGGGTGATACGGCCGGCAGTGTGTTTACCGAAGGACAGACCAACGTATTGCTCCAGCCCGAATTTTTCGATCGCACCAGAGTAGGCGCGGTGATCGAAATTCTTGAAGAGAAAAACCTTCTGATGCACCTGTTCGAAACATCGGAAGACGAAGACCGCGTTCTGGTATCCATCGGAGGCGAAAACAATGAAGGACAACTGGAATCATTCAGCGTCATTAAAACAAAGTATGCCATAGGAAATATGACCGGAAGCCTCGGGGTGATCGGCCCGAAACGGATGCCGTACCCGCTGCTTATCTCGGCTGTCAAATATACCGCCGGAGTACTCGGCGAGATCGTGCAGCAACACTCCCGGTAGACACTACCGGGTTTTCAGGGAAAACAGACCAGTAACGTTCTATACAGGAGTAATGGTACTTATGTCCAGGAAAAAAGAACATGCCGCCGCCACCGAAACCGCCTCAGTGCAGGAGCGTGAAGCGCAGCAGCAACCCTCCGACGAAAAGGCAACCCCCGAGGCCGCCACCGATGAGCCGCAGGAAGAGGAGAAGAGCCCCGAAGAGGTAATCGAGGAACTCGGCTCCGAGCTCACCACCGCCAATGAACGGTATCTTCGGCTGATGGCTGAATTTGACAACTACAAAAAACGAACCAGTCGCGAATACGAGCGGATGGTTGAATCAGCCAATGAAAAACTGATGCTCGAAATGATCGGTGTACGCGAAACATTCGAACTCGCGCTCAAACACGGTGAAAACGGTACCGACTACAAGCAGTTATTCGACGGGGTCAAGTTGATTTTCAACAAATTCGACGGTGTACTGAGCGCTAACGGTCTTACTCCCTTTGCGGCAATCGGCGACGAATTCGATCCGCAGATCCATGACGCACTGCTGAAAGTGCCGCATCCGGAGCTCCCCGAGGATCACATCGCCGACATCCACGAAAAAGGGTACCGGCTCAAGGACCGCGTCATCAAACATGCCAGGGTTATTGTTTCCGCCGGAGCACCCGCTCCCGAGGAGAGTACTACGAATGAAAAAAAGTAATGCAATCGATACGCACTACAGGTATTGACGTTGCAACCCTGACCTGAAAATTACTTTAAACGCTGACGACTACCTTTACGGAAAGCAACCGCCATGGCAAAAACCGATTTCTATGAACTACTTGGTGTTTCAAAAAACGCCTCCGATGAAGAGATAAAAAAAGCGTATCGCAAGCTGGCGATCAAATATCATCCCGATAAAAATCCCGGCGACAAATCCGCCGAAGAAAAATTCCGGGAAGCAACCGAAGCCTACGAGATCCTGAAAGATTCCAAAAAACGGGCTCAGTACGATCAATTCGGTCACGCTGCATTCGAACAGGGTGGCGGTTTCGGTGGCGGAGGATTCGGTGGATTCAGTGGAGGATTCGATCTCTCCGATGCGCTCCGCGCATTTATGAATGATTTCGGCGGAGATTCCATTTTTTCCGATCTGTTCGGATTCGGCGGCGGAAGAAGCCGGCGGGGTGGTGGACGCAGCGGCGGTCTGAGAGGAAATGATCTGCAGATTCGCCTACCACTTACGCTTGAAGAAATTGCCGAAGGTACCAAGAAAACCCTGAAAATCAAACGCAAGGAACGCTGTTCGGGTTGCAGCGGCAGCGGATCAAAAAGCGGTAAGCGCAACAGTTGCCCGAAATGCGGCGGCAGCGGCAGAGTGCGGCAGGTGGCTAATTCATTCTTCGGGCAGGTTATTCAGGAAAGTGTCTGTCCCGGATGTCACGGAGAAGGCAGTGTCGTTGCCGATCCCTGTTCAAGCTGCGGCGGCAGCGGACTGCAACAGGCTGAAACGACCATAGCCGTTGATATCCCTGCGGGAGTCTCTGAAGGTAATTACATAAATGTACCTCAAAAAGGTGACTGCGGACCCTATGGCGGCCCGGAAGGTGATCTGATCGTGATCATACAGGAAAAGGAACATCCGGTATTCCAGCGCCATGGAATTGATCTTTCCTGCGAACTCGACATCACCTTTTCCGAAGCGGCACTCGGCACACAGAAAACGATCACCACTATCGACGGGAAAGTAAATCTGAAAATACCGGCGGGTACGCAGTCGGAAAAAATATTCCGGCTCAAATCAAAGGGTATCCCGGCGCTGCACAGCAGGCAACGTGGTGATATGCTGGTGCGGATTCACGTGAAAACTCCGGAAAAACTGTCAAAAGCGGTAAAAGATCTTTTTGAGAAACTTGCAGAAATGGAACGGTAGCAGGGGTTAAATTTTTTACCCCTGCTACAATTCAACCTTGTCCAGAAGCTCCCTGATTCGCTGTGTCCGCAGTACAACCACCGGGACATCGTTCGGTTTGTGAGAAATCGCGTCAGTATGTTCGCGGATATCGCTCACGAGAGAACGGAAGAAATCGGTCACTGCGTTGCATTGGATGGTGAGATCCTTCATCCGTTTCTCTTCTCTGAAAGCAAGTGTCGTGTTGAGTTTACCGTTTTTCAGTCTTATGGCCCACTTCTCTATTTTATAGAGTGGAACGGCGACGGCGCGTGAACTGAACAAACCGATTCCGAAGGCGATGAGAACGGCTATGATTTCAACCGCGATGATAGGAGGGAGAATAATCCCGAGTACACTGGTAAGTTCGAGGTCCTGCATCACGTCGTTACTCATATAGTAAAAACTGCCCTGTTGTGCCTTCGTATTGTAAATAAACGCGAGCAGTCCGGTCGTGATCAGCCCCATAACCAGCACGGTGAAGAAAATCCCGGTAATCATACGGATCTGAATTGATTTTTTCAGGAAAAAATTTTTCACCCGGCGGCGGGAATGTTTATCCTCCATGGAAGTGGCTCCTTCTCCGTTCGAAAATTCATTAAGTTACCATAAAATAGCCTGTTTCCCGGATACAGGCAATAGTACCGGATTGTATATTGTCCTGTTCTCTTAATGGAAAGATCGGTATATGACATCAGTGCAACAGAATGACCGGATTGCCGTCCTCGATTTCGGCGGACAATACGCCCATCTTATCGCCAACCGCGTCCGACGACTCGGAGTCTATTCCGAAATCGTACGAAGTTCAACCACTGCGGGAGATCTGTCCGGATTCAAAGGAATAATTTTTTCAGGATCACCCTTCAGCTGTCTTGACCCCGAAAGCCCTCGGTTCGACACGGCAATTCTCGATCTCGACATTCCGGTACTCGGACTCTGTTACGGTCATCAGATTCTGATGCGGCATCTCGGAGGCAGCGTGGGGAAAGGAAGCGTTCACGGCGAATACGGCAGCGCATCAATGTCACGCAAAGGGACCTCTCCGCTGTTTTCCGGTCTGGAAAAAAGGGAACCCGTCTGGATGAGCCACGGAGACATGGTCATGAGCCTCCCCGAAGGTTTTTCGGTGATCGGTTCCACCGATGATTGTGAGTTTACCGCCGTAAGCAGTGAACAGCGGAAAATCTACGGCCTCCAGTTCCATCCCGAAGTGACCGACACCCCTCACGGCATGAAAATTCTCGATAACTTTCTGACTATTTGCGGATGCGAAAAAAACTGGAACAGTACCGCCTTCCTCGAAGAAATCTCGGAAGCCATCAATACCGCCTGCGGTACACGCAACGTGTTTCTGCTTGTTTCGGGCGGAGTTGATTCCACCGTCGCCTTTACCCTGCTCAACAGGATACTCGGTCCGAAACGGGTGCTCGGCCTGCACATCGACAATGGTCTCATGCGCCATCTGGAATCCGAAGCAGTCCTCGACTATATGCAGCAGCACGGTTTCGACAATCTCAGGGTGATCGATGCCACCGATGATTTTCTCGGTGCACTCGCCGGTGTGGCCGATCCGGAAAAGAAACGGGCGATCATCGGGGAGATGTTCCTTACCGTCAAGGAACGGGCGCTCGCCGATCTGGGGCTCAATCCCGACGAATGGATTCTCACACAGGGCACGATCTATCCCGACACCATCGAAAGTGCCGGTACCGAACATGCCGACCGCATTAAAACCCACCACAACCGTGTTGACCCGATTCTCGAACTCATCAAACGGGGGTTGGTCATTGAACCGCTTGCACAGCTCTACAAAGATGAGGTAAGAGAACTCGGCACCACACTCGGCCTGCCGCACGGACTTATCTGGCGACACCCGTTTCCCGGCCCCGGACTCGGCGTGCGACTGCTCTGCAGTGACGGCAAGGTTGACCCCGTATCCGAATCAGACAGATCGGTGCTCGCAAAATGTGTCGCCGATACCGGATATACCGCCTCCATTCTGCCGCTGCGCAGCGTGGGCGTTCAGGGTGATGAGCGTACCTATGCCCACCCGGCCCTGCTTGAAGGACCGCTCGACTGGAACAGGCTCGATACACTCTCCACCCGTATCACCAACGGGGTCAAATCCGTCAACCGGGTCGTGTACCGGTTATCCCGGGGGGCGCCCGCCCCCGTGTACCGTCTTATCGAGGGATACGTCACGAAAAAACGGCTTGCCATGCTCCGCGCGATTGATGATATCGTTACCCGGGCACTGCAGGCATCTGGAGAATACGACACCGTCTGGCAGATGCCGGTGGTTCTCCTGCCGTTAATTGATGAGAACGGTAACGCTTGCGTAGTACTTCGGCCGATCGTCTCCCAGGAAGCGATGACTGCCCGCTTTACACCACTTAAAGAAGATACCCTCGATACGATCGTAGTGGAAGCACGAAACGTCAACGGCATTGGTGACATTTTTTACGATATCACGCACAAGCCGCCGGGAACGATTGAGTGGGAGTGATAAGTAGTACCCTCTTTATAGCATCACTTTAATAGCAGACCTTGTAACACAGTTTCTGTTAACCACTTTTATAAAGAATATCCCTCGTGACGGCAACCGTTTATACATCCCAGCACGATTTCCATCGTACATCCCGCACCACACCATGCGCCCCGCGCAGTCAAACAGCTGTATCCGGTCGCCTCGCTGTATCACGGACACGAGTCCGGAGGCGGAAGCTCCCGGTCTGAAATTGAAATGTGAAACAGATGAAGCATCCTTGCTGATCCCGTAAAGATACGCATAAAGCGCCATTTTCCCCCGCATGGTCTGCTGCGGAGTAAACTCGTTATGGGCCCAGACATACTTCGTATTGAAATACCCTTCATCAATCGGCCATGTTCCGGTAAAATTACTCGGGTAGGCATTCGCAAACAGTTTGGAAGGGCTCCCCATGGTCATTGACTTGTCCCAGTCGTTGAGATTGAAATACGGCGTATGCCCGGGATGCATTCCGGGGGTACCGTCGTCGTGTCCCGTGGTGTACGCATCGATTACACTGCGTTTTCCTTCAAGTGGAGTACTCGCGGTAGTCATCTGTATCATATTCAGCGGGTTTCTCCCCAAACCGTAGTCGGCCTCGAGTACCAGCGCTCTACGGAAAAGGGTTTTATCGGTCGGTTCATCACAGACGGCATGCGCAATCAGTGTATGATGCACATTCTGTGCAGTGCGGAAATATCCGGCACTGTTGAGGGTACTCCTTCGGGAGGGACGCGATTTCGAAAGGTTGGCTTCCTTGGTTTTCGCCTGAGCGATCACGGAGGATTTCATATTCGCATATAAATCGGGGTAATGTACGGTCTGCGGAGTCATGAGGTAGATCGCAGTGGCCCAGATCTGGTTTTTCGAATTTCCGTTGCCGTAATCTTCGAGAATCGAGTTGTCGTTTTTAACCAGACTCTCTTCCTGCACTGCATCTTCGTAGTCGGTTTGACCCGTAAGATTATACAGCGCCGCCGCCGCCATCATTTTAAGGTCTCTGCCTCTGATGACCGCATCGCCGATTCCCTGGGTTTCATCGAGCATCTGATCCGACTGCCCCTCGGCAAAGGTATAGGCCACTACTGCACTGTCTCTGTACTCTCTGGAAAGCTCTGCGAGACCGGCGATTCTGAAACAGTCAGCCAGCATCGCCGCGTTCGCCGCATTCGCCCAGGCGGCCACCGCAGTGGGCCCGGCCTGAAAAAATTCATCGTCATCGTTGGGATTGGTCAGACCGTGACTGTACGCTTCACCGTCTCTGAGCCGGAGCCAGAAATCAACTTCGTTCCGCGATTCATCGAGAATGTCCGGGATACCGTTACCACTCTCGGCTATATCGAGGTTGTCATCGTCAATACTGCCATCCGTGAGATAAAACGGAAGCAGCATGTCGTAGATGATCGCGACATGCCCCAGGTGTCGATCCCAGTCAAGCGCATCGGAGTGACCGCCGTACGCTCTGTTGTTGATGGGATTTCCCTCTTTCCGGAAACGCGCCCAATCATTGGGACGATCCCACACATCACCGCTTGAAAACGATTCCCATTCCGGGTGATAGGGTGTCATGGTGGTCAGATACACCTTCGTCGAGGGTGGAAAGACTCCGGGAATATACAGCGGTCGGCGTGGTACCGGTCTGATACCGGCAGTACTGTCCTGTCCGATCCGCATATAGAAAAAACCCTGTACCCCCACCATGAACGGATTGAAATAGATATCCTCCGCAATGGTGAAATCCTGACTGCACCCGATACCTTCGATTGCGAGACGATACACTCCCGGTCGGTTGAAGTTTGGGAAATCCGCATTCCATACCGACGACCTGATCAGGTTATATCCTCCTACATCATTGGCGGCGCTCTCCTTCCAGAAGGTGACGGTCCCGACGTTGGCACTCTCTTTACTGACAGTATCGTACAGAAATACCGTATTCCCTTCAAACGCCGAATAATCACGCGTTCCGCCATCCCCCATCCAGCAGTAGACATCCGCCGACTTTCCGGAGGGATCGGGATCGTATCCCACAAGGTTGACATGTATCGCTTCGGAACGGCTCTGAAAAATATCAAAGGTGATCGTCGCGGAAGCTTTATCGGAATTCACCGTATCGGCAACGGAAAGCGTATACGACTTGCCCTGTTTTAATGTCCCGGTGAAGGTCAGATACAGAGTATGTTCATACGTGGACTCGTAAACAAAATCACTGCCGCGCCACTCCCGTTCCGCATGGCCGTTCAATTTGGTCTTTCGGTAGCAGTCAGACGGATGTATTCCGGGATTTCCGAATTCTTCATCATCCGACGAGACAAGCGTCCAGTTTTCATCCCGCTGTGCTTCAGTGACATTCAGATAAGGCGTATAGGTTTTCACCGTATCGATGTCATCCTCATGGTAATTGTTGGTGAATGCATTCGGACCGATACCGTCATCGCGGTGAGTCACCTCTCCGTCGAGAAAATGGACCATAAGCGTGTTCTGATCCAGTATGCCGAGTTGTGCCAGTTTTGAAGCAAAAAGAGAGGAAACAGTAACGGTAACCAGGGTACCAATGCAATAAAACAACCTCATGGAATAAAAGTGCATACGTGCATCTCCGGACAGATTGAATAGCAGTTTTGAATTTAGTGGGAAAAATAGAGTATCGGTTTCTCTGTTACTGTTTAATTGTAGAGATATGACGGAGGAAAAACAACGTCTTTGCCGCACAGACCGGGGAACCGTACTTTGATTCAGAGTAAGAAACGGGGGTAATTACTTTGTATAGGTAAAGTATCTGGTACGGGAGTAGTATCCTCCCGCTTTGAACGACAGCAGGTAGGTACCGACTGAAAGTTTCTCGACAGGGAAGAATTCACGATATGTTCCGGGCGATCTTTCCGCCCTCATGAGTACTCCTGCCGAGTTTCCAGCGAGATCCAGCAATTCGATCTGAACTACCGCACGCTCCGCAACCCGGGTGGTAACAATAAGCCTGGCACGTGAGGAAAAAATCTTATCCAGAGAAAACACCATCGGAGGAGATGATGAAAATCGGGTGCTGAATACCCGGGTTTCACTTATATCGCTCCATCCGGATTCATTGTACGCCCGGATACGCCACCAGAAGGTCGACTCGTTATCGAGCGAGCAGCTGATCAGTTCGGTATCAGTCACGACCGTATCAATCAGGTGAGCGAGCATCGCCGAATCCGCCGCAATTTCGATGCGATAATTCGAAACGTACGGTTCGCTCTTATTCCACAACAACCGGAGCGTATCATCGGTCGCAATGCATCCCGTTGCCGGAGAGATCAGAAACGGCGTCGCGGGGAGCGGATATCTTGTCCTGAACCCCATTACTGCCGACCATGTACCGCCTCCCGCATTGACACTTCCCACCCGCCAGAAATACCGGGTATCTTCCGATAATCCTGATATGTCAAATATCGTATCCGTACAACCCGTTGTATCGTACAACAGTACGGAAAATAACGAATCGGTGGAAACCTGAACAGTATAGGATCCGGCACTTTCGACGTTTCGCCATTCGAGCGTTGTTTCCAGCGAACATTGCACTGCATCGTTAAGCGGCACCAGACACTGTGGTACTCCAGGGGCCGAAACAACCGTCCTGAAACCGGCGGATGCCCACCCGGAAGGTCCTCCCGCGGTAAGGGCGTTTACCCGCCAGGAATAGGCGGTATTGTTTTCAAGGCCGGCAATACTGAAACAGGTATCCGGAACGTCCGTTACGTTCACGAGAAACGTTCCGTTTCCGTCCGTTCTTTCCAATTGAAAACCGTACCCCTGTGCCGATGCCACCTTCCGCCACCGGAATTGCAGCGATACCGGCAGATCGGTTGTTCCGTCGGCAGGGTGAATAATGACGGGGACATCCTCCTGTCCGGGTGCCGTGAAAAATCTCCACACGGTCGACCAGTCACTCGGTCCGTTTACGGTCATTGCGCTGACCCGCCAGAAACAGGTCGATGCTGAACCAAGGTTACCAATGGTAAATAACGTATCGATATCGCAGTTCTGATCCGCAACCGGAGTAGTGAAACTCTCCTCATCATCACACTGTACTCTGTATGACAGAGCGCTCTCCGTCGGATGCCAGGTTAGCGGAACTTCAGACGGTTGCCCCGTTGCACCGTTACAAGGGAAAGCGAGAACAGGAACATCCGCAGAACCCGACAACGTAGTGAAGGTTCCGATTTCCGACCACTCGCTTTCTCCCCCTACGGTCTGCGCATTGACTCTCCAGAAATAAACGGTACTGCTCATGAGATTTTCAATGGAAAGTACCGTATCGCTTATTCCATTCCGATCGGCCATACAGAGATCGAATTGCCGGCTGGTGGAGAGTTGCAGGCGATAGGACTGCGCTGCAGCGACAGGATGCCAGCAGAACTGCACGCTCAGTGGTTGCCCGGTCGCTCCGTCTTCAGGGCACGCGATCAACGGAATATCGTTTGAATCGGGCCTCGTCGCGAATTTCCATGCGGTTGACCAGTCACTTTCTCCACCAAGCGTTCTCGCAAGCACCCGCCAGTAATAGGTGGTGGTTTTTATAAGACCGCCAACGGCATAACTTGTATCGTCGATATCCGTCATGTCAATTATCGAAAAGGAAAAATCGGAATATTCCGCAAGCTGCACCCGATATGACTGTGCGGTAATCGTCGGATACCACGCGAGGTCCACCGTCAACGGCTGCTTCACAGCTCCATCGGACGGTGCCGACAACGATGGGATATCACTCCGTCCCGGAATGGTGATGAAGTACCGGGGAATTGACCAGTCACTGGTTCCTGCACTGTTGACGGCACGCACCCGCCACCAGTAGCCGGTACTGTTTACAAGACCGCCGCATCGTTGGCGCAATGCCGTTATTGCACTCCGGAAATACACGACATCGGAGAATTGCGGATCCGTGGCGACCTCCAGTTCATACGTTTCCGCATGCGCCGCAAAATTCCATCTTAGAGAAACGGACAATTCAACCTGCATCATACGGTCATCGGGTGAGGAGAGCAATGGTACATCAGGTGGCAGCACGCCATCCGCGGTAAACGGAAATTCGGAAAACACGGCGAGATACCGCTGCGTGACTTCATTCATACGGGAAAAATCCCCGCCCACCGCAAGATAATCCCCGGTAATATCCATAGCACGGACACCGAAAAAACTGTTCGTGGTCGGGTAGATATCATAAAATGCTCCGGTGTTTGCATTCAGCACTGCCATCCGGTAGTCATCAAGCGAATCCAGAACACCGTCATGACATCCGAAAAACACATAGCCCTGTCGTGCATAGGCAACCGCCTGAACATCCCCGTTTACCCACTGGCTCCGCCACTGACGTGTATAGGGATCACCATCGATACGATAGGAAATAACCCTGTTGGACCAGCCGCCGGCAGCGACAAAACAGAATACGCTGTCGGCATCCAGATCAATCACCGGATTACGATCCATATCCTGAAAAACCGGACCCAACGACCCGTCTGCATTAAGCGCCACGAGAAAACGCCGGTCGGTAACCCCTGCAACAGTCTGAAAATTACCCCCGACGAATACGACGGATGGATTGTCCGGGTGCATTTCCAGAGCATATACCCCCCCCGCAGTTTTTCCGGTATCATCGAACGGTTCTTCAGGATCAGGAATGAATTGATCGTCGAGTGTCCCGTCAACCGGATCCACGGCGGCAAGATAATGCCGCGGATACCCATCCACGGTGCTGAATGATCCGCCGATATACAACGCACTGTCGGAGGCGGCGAGCGCCCATACCGAGCTGTCAATTGTTCCCCGGTTTTTCTGAAAGCCCTCAATAACTTCACCGGTGACCGGATCGAGAGCCGCCACCTTGGAACATGACTCACCGTTGATTCGTGTGAATGAACCACCTGCGTAGACTCTGCCGCAGGCGGCGGCAATCGCTCTGACGGTACCACTGTTGGTATTCGCCCGGAAGGAAGTAACCTCCCAGGTAGCGGTATCGAATGCCGCAATGTCGGTCCGGCTATGGGTACCATCCGTCCCGGTAACACTGGTGAAATTTCCACCGACATACAGTCTGCCGTTGAAAAACAGCACTACGCGCACGCTGCCGTTTGTAGACACCGAGGGGTTGGGAAAATGGTATCCGGGAGGTTCCGCAGCGTGAATACGGGTTATCAAACCGACTAATAACCAGCAGGTTCCGAGTGCATGCATCAACGGAGTATATCCGGTATGCCTTTTGTTGACCATATTCCTCCGCTCATAAAAAATGGCGTCAGCGCTGGAATATCGTATTTCCGGAGAAGCCGCGAAATAACCAACGGTCGTCAGCGATTAATATAATCAAAGGAGCAGGTTATTGTATCGATTTTACATCGACCGAATCTGAAGGAATACACGTTTCATCTTCCGAAAAGATCGTGCCGGAATAATCCATCCGGCAGAGGAGATACGGCAACCGTATACAATCTCAATGACTATTGCCGGGTAAGAAAAATGGATCAGGCCGGATTTCCTGATGTCAGTTGAAAAATGATATGGTATGATTTGAAAGGTCACGGGTATGCATCAGCTTACGACGTCGACGTCTGAATTTCACGATAATCACCGGTATAAGCGGCAGGAGCAGTAGATAAAATCCCACTTTGCATAGGAGAAATAGGGTTTCCGGAAATCGGATCGCCCAAAATGAATGAAACCGCCTTCACAACCGTTTTATTCTACTCAGTCACCCTGCACCGAATGGTGCTCCACCGCGATTCCCTCCCCGATTTTCATGACCGCAACCGTTACCGGATTAAAAAACCGGTGCGGCCCGGCGCTCCCCGGATTGATGTACCAGACTCCTTTTTTCTGACGGGCAGAGGCTTTATGTGTATGCCCGTAAATGACAACAGCAATCCCAGCACTGCCCGGATCAAGATCGAGATCATCGGAATTATGCAGCACCATTATCCGTTTTCCGGCGATATCGGTTATTGCTGTTTTTTGTAACTCGGGATACCATGCGGGAATATCCACATTTCCGAGAACCGCCGTTACCGGAGCGATCGCCTCGAATTCACGTAACACCGACGGTTTACCGATATCCCCCGCATGAAAAATGTGGTCAACTCCACGAAATATTTCACCGATTTTTTTCCTGAAAACACCATGCGTATCAGAAACGATCCCACACTGCACGCACCGCTTCCCGCCATTCTCTTCCATTGCAACTCCTCACTAGCGACGCAGTATCTCTCTGCTTCAGTATAATCCCGGTTTCCACATTGACTCACTTAAAATACACGATCATTTTTTCTCAATCAACTCTTCATTCCTGATCAAACTGTTCGTCATAGGATTTAACGATGGAACGGTTGGTGCATAGGGAAATTCCTCGATGTGCATTGTCCCCTGCGAACCAGACACTGCAGACGGATTTTTTCGTTGGTGAGATCGAGGAGGAAGGTTGTGTTAACTTGAAAACGATTCGGCATAGGTGATTAAAAAAGGCTAAAATGCCGATGTCGCGTCAAAAAAAATATCATCAGCAGTACAGTCAATTTTATACCGGAACGTCATTAGCGCTGTATTTCACCCTTCCGGGGTGAAGAGTACAGCCATACAGTCTACTGTGCCTTAACGGTTGATTTCAATTTCTCATATACCAGCAGTTCATACCCGAAAAGATATTTCTCGTCGCCGTACTTTCTCTCAACCGTACGGATCATCCAGTCATTGATTATTTCCAGTTCCGATGAGGTAAGTGACATCGGCCCGGCAATATGGTTATTGATTTTACACAACAGCATCTGCTCAGAAGGTAACAACAGCTGACCCCCACCGTAATGGAGCGAGTCTTCGTTGACGAACTCAAACCATGAGCGTATAGCGGCAATTTCTCCCGAAGAAAAATTCAGAATGATATACATGTGATACCAGCAGCATTTCTATCCAAAAAGATTGGCGTAAGCGTTAAACCATTTCCCCTTATATTCTTTCCGGTTTGAAGCGGAAGCGGAAAGAAACAACTTAAAACATAACTCACTGACAGGAGTACGTCTGTGACGAACGTCACATTATGACGTATTTCTTTTTACGGTATCCTACACAATTCAGTTGCAATGTGATCCAGGCAGGCAAACCGGAAAGTCCGGCAAACAATTCGTAACCATCTGCTGATACGAAAATTGCATTAAAATGGGAAGGTTAAAAAGGATTCCGAAAAAGGGAAGAAAAACATTATCGACAAAACCGGAATGTAATAACCAAGTGCAGGCAATTATCTTTAATCGCTCTTTTAATTATTTAATCAAACTACCTTTTTCTTAATGCCGGTCTGAGTGCCTCCCATACCGATACCGGAGAGGTATAGGAGTCAATCGAATAATACTGATACCACCCGCAATTACGGGTACACTGGTGCATAATTTCACGCCCTTCGGCAGCTTCCGGAGAGGAACACCATTCGGTGAGATCGGTCGTACGGAGATCGGGTCCCTTGCGTTCAAGAATGTGGCAGGGATAATACAGCGAACCATCCGGCGCTATGATCACGGAACCCGAAGAGCAGGCTCCCCTGCGATATGCCGCGAAATATCCCTGTGGTGTATGTATCGTATCGGGATACCGCCTGCGTAGATGCAGCATGATTTTTTCAAGATGGACGACATCGGGAAAAACGTCTTCGGTGGCATCCATATGGGCGGCCGGTATTACGACGATATTCGCTCCCGCGGCATGACAGATACGCACCTTTTCTTCAAGTGCATCAACAGTATCACGCGTCACCACGGACTGCACCGACACCTGAAGCGGCAGCCGCACCAGTTGCGGGAGTACATCGAAAAGATCGAGATTGTCATGTCCCTCATCAATTGACACGTGGAGAAAATCGATGAAGCGGGCATATTCCTCAAGAGGATAGTCGGTCAGGTTACGGACACTGGTGGTGAACAGAAGGTAGAATTTGCAGGTGCGGGCATACCGGAGCAGCTCACCGATATCCTCACGCAACAGAGGCTCGCCCCCTTCAAAACTTGTCATCAGTACCGGAGAGCGGGAAAGATTACGGAGAATCACCTTGACATCGGCGGTCGACAGATCAGGACTGCGGTGCTTTTTAACATTACAGAACGGGCACCCGAAATGACACCGCGAAGTCAGTTTGAACGAGGCGTAAAACGGATAGATCGCCTTACGGGCGGTAAGATTCCGCACGACTCCTCTGACCGAGGGAAGATACCAGGTTAGTGGAAGTATTCGCATGAGATTTCTTTAACCGATTTTCCTGTTACTCTTCAATGATTTCAATTCCCACGTCAACCACGCCCTCCACGATCATACCGATCTCCTCTGCCGCCGCGCGTGAAAGGTCGATAACCCTGCCCCTTTTAAGCGGTCCACGATCATTGATACGAACGGATACCGTTTTTCCATTGCTTAGTCGGGTAACCTTTACCCGGGTTCCGAACGGCAGCGTCCGGTGTGCCGCAGTGAATTCATTCCGGTCGTACCGTTCACCACTGGCGGTTTTTCTTCCATGGAATTTGTTACCGTAATACGTGGCTTTACCGGTCTGATAGAACGTACCTGACATCGTTGTAGTATGAGAAGCGACTGTTGAAACCGGTGCGGAACTGCGCTGTAAAGTCGTGCCGGAATCAACCTGAGATACGGACCGGGTATAACGAGGAGCCTGTGCACAGGAGGTAATGTAACATCCCGTAATCCCCACCATCACCAGAAAAATGTGCCCCCATCCTGCGTTGTACCGCAACGGGATGCATTCCCGGGTCGCTTCCGCGATGCTGATGATCAACCGTCCAGCTTGCGGATTTCGGAAGTGAGGAATCCGATATGGCGCAGCTCTTCGGCCACCAGTTTATCCACCTCCAAGGTACCGGACTTTTCGGTAGTCACCTCTTTCATTGAAGAGAAAAACACCACCGAGTCCTTCTCGAAATCAAGTGCCGTAGTGAGTACTTTCACGGGTGATGTCCAGACCAGCGCCTCCGGATTGAGAGCCAATCCCTTGACGAAAACATTATTGTCGGCAACCGCTTTAAGATACAGATGCACCATGTTATCCTGATCGAAAACGTCCTCTTCCTTGGCGGCAGCGGGTAGTTTCAGCCGCAGATTCTCAAAAATCCTGACGTGATTCTGTTCCCACTCGGCAAGCCGCTGGAACAGATCCCTGAGATCGGTATCTTCGGTATGGGCAGCGGCTTCGGAATAGAAGGCAAAACCGTTTTTTTCAATCTGTACTCCCATAGAGAATATCTCATCGGCATTGAACCGCTGAACCATATCTTACTCCTTTTTATGAATTGCGGAATTCCGGTACAACACCGGATTCATTGACAAAAGTCTTCCTATAGCGCGGGTTTTCCCGCTTGACTGCATACGGATACCCGAGTGTAATCATATCGACCGGTGCACCTGTACCCCGGTATTACCCCTTATCCGATCCTCTTTCAGAAAGGGTAGGGATTCGACAATCGCACAATACCGTTCTCACCGGCATAATAGAGATTCCCCGCACTGTCACGCTGCATCCACTGAACCTGTGCAGCAGGAATGTTGAGCTGTTTCGGATCACTTATCCACTCGTCACCGTTGTATTTCACCAGTCCGTTCGAAGAGCCGACCCAGATACGGGATTGGGTATCAACCATCAGTGACGTGATACCTTCATTGATATCCATGAACACATTGCATTTACTTTTTTTAAACGAATTGATATCTTTCTCACCAACCGCCGCCCACATGGTGGATTTCCGCGGATCAAACGCAAGTGCCTTGACATTGTTCCAGCTCATGCCTTTTTTCATATTAAAAACGGTAAACGATGAACCGTCGTATACTGATATTCCCTTTACCGTTCCCGCCCAGACATTGTTTTTATCATCGAGGGCAAGCGCCTGAACCTTATCATGGGAAAGACCGTTACCGGTAGTGAAAACTTTCCAGCTGCCCCCGCTGTAACAGGCAAGTCCCTTATCGGTGCCGACCCACACTTTTCCGCCACCGGCCACAAGCGCATTGACGTTATTATCGGGTAGACCGTTTTCTGCCGTAAAGACGGTAAAACCTTTGGTTCCTCCCATCGCGACACCGTTTTTTCCACCAATCCATACATTGGCACCATCGGTCGCCATACAGACAATATCGGTTCCTTCCAATGAACCGAGCTTGGCGAAGGTCTGTACCGTCCGCTTTTTGATGCTTGCCATAAAAGCTGATGACGGTGTGGCATACCAGAGTTCGTCGCCTTTAATGGTAAAAGTGGATACCGGTTCATCGGCGGGATACACACTCCATTCGGTTGGTTTTTCATAAACGATTTCTTCAGCTTTCACCTTATCTTCGTCTACTTCATCGTTTTGTGCCCATGCGAGCGTCGACGATACCACGATTCCCGCCAGAACAAGATATTTAAGCATGTGACCTCCTTAAGCCTTTAAAAGAAAGAATCTTTTAGTTTCAAATAAATTATCGTACCGGGTTTCTCATCACCGCAGCTGAAGAATTATACTTTTTTCCGACCGAATTATAAAAATATGAGGCTCCATCCCCGAGAGCAATAAAAGCTGCCCCATAAAGGATTACCGGCTGTTCGAAACAAACGCTCGCACGCAATAGAACAGATTTTTTCCCGGAGGTAGAGAAATTCCGAGGAAAAGAGCGTACGCTACTGCCGGTTTCAATAATTCATTCCGCATGCGAATTCGTCGATGGCGGCAGGGAAGACATCTGCTCAAGAGTAGCCGTACTGTAGGTGTATGAGCCGTAGCCGGAAAGAAACTCGTAGGTCCAGTAATTTGCCATCACCTTTTTTACATATCCTCTTGTTTCGGTAAACCCGATATCTTCAACGAAAAGATCCAGCTCCTTGTTTCTGCCCGCCTTCGCCCAGCGTTTCGCGTTATGCGGGCCTGCATTGTAGGCGGCCAGCGCAAGCATCTTGTTCCCGTCGAACTGTTCAAGCAATTCATGGACATAATAAACGCCAAAGCGTATGTTGTATTCTGCGCTGTAAAGCGAATCGGAAGTAAATGGGGTTTTCTTTTTTTCCGCGATGTACTTACCCGTATAGGGCATTATCTGCATCAACCCGATAGCACCGGCCGGGGAAACTATTTTCGGATTGAAAATACTCTCCTGTCGCATAACTCCGCTGATAAGAAACGGATCCACGTTGTAATTTTTCGCCTCTTTCCGGATGAACTCGGCAAAAAAAGGTGGATAAAAAAGTTTGTAAACATCAAGCGGTAGCTCCGAGCGGTCCGATTCCGGTATCCGCCAGGTCAGCCGGCGTGCAATTCTGAACGCCGGAGCGGAAGCCCCGACACGCATATACAGAAGAGCCAGAGTATACTGAAGCGTGAGATTTCCCGGGAAACTCAGTTCAATCGGTTCGAGAAAATAATCCGCCTTGTCGATATCTCCCACCGATGCCAGATAGATTCCGCATCGGTAATATAATGAATCCCGCGAAGTGAATTCCTTCTGATCCACACCTTTACTGGAGAGGGAATCAAACCATGCAAGCACGTCCCTTCCGGTGCACATGGTATCGATAAAAACTTCCGTGGTGTCTCCCAGTTCGAGAAGTAGCTGACGCGAGCGATGCGCATAATAATCAAACGGATCTTTACGAAACACCAGCCGGAGGATTGTCATGGCATCAAACTTCTGACCGGTTGCGAGGTAACACTTTGCCTGCCAGTAATACGCCGCCAGAAGTTTCGTCGAACTCTGCTTCTTATTGACGAAACCTTCCAGTATCAGCCGGGCGGAATCATATTTCTCCTCATTGTAGAAACATAACGCATACCGCAGATACGATTCGTCAACCCTGTTTCCCTGCGGATACCGTGAAATAATCCGGCGGTAGTAGTTTGCCGCCTTCTGGTAACGTTTCCGGTCCTCGTTCTGCCATGCCCGCAACCAGAGAATTTCCTGGGTTTTCGGATGCCGTGGAAAGGCAGCCATCAATTTTTCGTACCAGACGGCGGCTTCACTCTCATTCCCGAGTTTTCTGTAGGCACGGGCAATCGACATGTATGCATCGGCACTTTTCCCGTACCGGTTGACATTCTTTTTATACTGGCGTATCGCCTCCCGCCATTCCTGTTTGTCATAGTACAATCCTGCCATGGCGCCGTCGAATTCCTGCTTCCGAATGGTGTCGAAAACCCCCGGCCTCTTCTCCAGTTTTTCAAAAAACTGGGATGCAATCGTCAGTTCTCCGCAGGCATGCGCCTTTCTGGCGCAATTGAACAGTGCACCGACGCTTAACGAATCATCGTCGAGCGCAGCCCGGACTTCCTTGACAATATCGCAAGCGTGATCTCCGGCAAGGAGATTATTGACAAGCAGGGAATCGACCACGGTCCATCGCTTCTCCCGCAGCAACGTTTTCACCGTATCGACCGTGGTGAACACCACGTCTTCCTGCCGCGGGGCCGACCAGCGGTAATACTCCTCCAGCCATGGAGCCTGCTGGATTCCAAGCGTTGAATCCGCCTCGATAATGACTCGAAGTTTTTCGTAAATGTAATGACGGTACCGCGGCGGAATTTCCCCGCGAAGCGCCGAGCGGTAGGCGGCCAGACAGTTTCCGGTTCGTCCGAGTTCCTTTTCGATTTCAGCGATATACACGTATACCACGGGAGCAAGGTCCGGACGCGTTTCAACGACATTCCGCAAGAGGGTAAGTGAAGAACTGTAGTTCTGCAGGTGGAAATAGACGATGCCCAGCTTGAAATCCCGGTAGATGGTATCATCAGCAACCGGTTGGATGAGCATCTCCTTGAGTGCCGTAGGCAGGTCACCCGATCGCAGTGCCTTGGTGCCCGTCCAGTCAATTCCGAACAGCGCTTCCTGGTTTGCCGATACACAGGCATTCGACACGAACAATACCACGGCGAGCAGATTTCTGATTCTCATTGTGTTCTCCGCTTTGTCATGGTTCGCCCCGAAAACCTGATAAGAACGTTAATCAACGTTCCGCCCGGGCAGCGGGCGCTCTCGTTAAAGATAGATTCCGCCGTTCACACCGATTACCTGGCCGGTAATATACGATGCTTCTGCCGAGAGAAGAAACGAGACGACCGATGCAACTTCATCGGCGGTTCCGAACCGCTGCAGAGGAATGCGTTTCTCAGTTGCAGTGGTTTTCACATCGGTCGTCATGTCGGTGGCTATATAGCCCGGGGCAACTGCATTTACACGGACATTTCGTTTGGCGCATTCAAGGGCCAGCGCTTTGACCGCACCGATAAGCCCCGCCTTGGAGGCGCTGTAGTGCACCTGTCCGGGAAGTCCGGTCTGGCCCGAGGTTGAGGACACCACGACAATACTGCCGTTGCGACGCAGAAGCATCTCCTTCACCACCGGTTTCACCACCCGGTAAAAACTCTTGAGATTCGTATCGATCACTTCATCCCACTGCGTTTCGGGCATGAACACCAGAAGCTCGTCATAGCGTATTCCGGCACTGAAGACAAGCGCATCCACCGGTCGAACGGCAAGCAGTTCCTTGAGTGCTTTCGCGGTGGCATCGCCCTTAACAATGTCAAACTTGCATAATTGCCCGGTCACCCCCGCTCCGGTAACCGCTCCAAGGGTTGCCGCCGCTTCCGCATCGTTCGAACGATAGTTGATAACCACATGATATCCGTCACGAGCACACCGGATTGCCGCCGCACGACCGATACCCCTGCCGCCACCGATAATCAGTGCAGTTTTTTCTGTCATCATGCTATCCTACGGATTACAGGTCCATTTCGGCGCCCTACTGCTATTTAGAGAATCTAGTACATGGGTAATTTTGTTTTCAACCCGGATCGGTTTCTTGATGATCTCTAACCTGTGATTTCGCTTGATGTTACAGCTTCTTTGCGGCATGGGCCCTTTTTAAGCCCGGGGAATATTTTCCACAAGGCTTCTGGATTTCCGGCAACAGCTGTTCAAAACAGCCTGAACCTGTTTTCCCCCCTTCTCATAAAGATCTGTCCCATGCACATAAAAACCAGTAGTTATTTTACATTATTACCCGGCATCTCCTCGTGAGAGCTTTTCAACCGGAGTGACACCGTTTCGGATGAATGTGTGATACAAAATTGACGTGACGATAAAACTCGGATCGGTTACCGTGCCTACTACTGGAAAGGTCCCAAGCATCATGACGGCTCGACTGCCTTCGCAACAGCTTACTGAAAACACTGTGCTTCACGGCTTTGTTCTTGAACATATCCATCCTATCGAGGAATTACAGACAACAGGCTACCTGTTCCGTCACCGAAAAAGCGGTGCCCGGTGTCTTCATCTCTTCAACGATGATCCTGACAATCTTTTTTCAATAGCATTCCGGACGCCGGTTTCCGACAGTACCGGTGTACCCCACATTCTCGAGCACTCGGTTCTCTGCGGTTCAAAACGGTATCCGGTAAAAGACCCCTTCCAGGAAATGCTTAAAGGGTCAATGCAGACGTTTCTCAATGCGCTCACCTACCCGGATAAAACAGTCTACCCCGTCGCCTCGCAGGTGGAAAAGGACTATTTCAATCTGGCGGCGATTTATGCCGATGCGGTCTTCGCTCCCCAGCTCTCAGAGAATACCTTTTATCAGGAAGGATGGCACTTTGATGTTGAAGATCCCGCACTACCGGTCGGAATCAAAGGAATCGTCTACAATGAAATGAAAGGGGTATTTTCCAACTTCAGCAGCCATGTTGAGCGCAAGACGCTGTCCGAACTCTTTCCCGATACCACCTACCATTTCGAAAGCGGTGGTGACCCGGAACATATCACCGATCTGACCTATGAACAGTTCATCGAGTTTCATCGACGGTATTACCATCCCTCAAACGCCTTCATAATCCTGTACGGAAATATCCCCTCCGAAAAGACACTGCGTTTTCTTGACGAGTCGTATTTTCACGACCGCGACATGCTGTCAATTGATGCCAGTGTCGCTCCGCAGCCGCTCTGGAATTCTCCGCGCGCCCATTCCTTCGAAGCTCCCGCCCCCCGTGAAGACGAGGGAACTGCAACGATCGCCGTATCATGGATTTTCGGTGATAGTACCGATCCGGTCATGGCACTCGCCGGACGGATTATATCCTACTATCTCCTGGATACCGAAAGTTCACCGCTCAAACGGGCCCTTATCGATTCGGGACTCGGTGAAGACCTCGCGGATCTCTCCGGATTCGACACCGAGCTTCGTCAGACGGTGTTCGCCGCCGGCCTGCGTAAAGCGAAGCCGCAGTCAGCATCGGCAATCGAAACATGCATCCTTTCAACGCTCGAAAAAGTCGTTACCGAAGGATTTGATCATGATCTTCTTGAAGGTGCTCTCAGACAGGTGGAATTCGGTCTGCGTGAAGTTACGGGCGGGCATTTTCCTTACCATCTTCGGCTTGCGGAACGATGTTACCGGTCGTGGATATACGGTGGTGATCCGTTCGCCCATCTCGCATTTGAACACCCGCTTTCAGTAATAAAGGAACACATGAAAAATGGTGCGACGTTCTTTTCAGACTGTATCCGTGAGCATCTCCTCGAAAACCCGCACCGGCTTCTGGTCTCGATTATCGCCTCACCGGAAATGGGAACCCGGTTGGAAGAGCAGACGGTGCGCCAGGCTGAACAACTCAGCGCATCATTCACCCCGGAGGAAAAGGAACGCCTCTCGAAACTGACTGCCACTCTACTCGAACAGCAGAAAGCTCCTTCGCCACCCGAAGCTCTCGCGAAGCTTCCCCGACTCGATATTGCCGATCTGCCCCGCAACGGCCGGAACGTTCACACATTCATCGACCCCAGCGGTGGCACTCCGTTCCACTGTCATGAAATTTTCACCAGCGGCATTACCTATCTGGATCTCGGATTCGATCTCAATGCAATTCCCGACGAGCTGCTCCCCTATATTCCATTGTACAGTGAATATCTGACCAGATGTGGAGCAGCCGGCTATTCGTATGAACAGATGGCGACACGAATCGCCCTTTCGACCGGTGGCCTCGATACTTCAGTAACCGGAAGGACCAAGGTAGGCACCCTGGACGATCATTCCTTCACGCTTTTTTTTCATGCAAAATCACTTTATCCGCGGTTTGAAGAAACAGTTGCAATTCTGCACGACCTGTTGCATCAACCCGACCTGTCACACGAAAAGCTGCTCAGGGATATAATACTCGAAGAACGCAACTCTCTTCACAACGCCATTATCGGATCGGGGCACCAGTTCGCCATGACCCATGCGGCGGCATCTCTTCTGCGGACCAGAGCAATTGACGAACAGCTCAGAGGAATCACCCAGCTCAGGTTTCTGGAATCTCTGGTACGTACCGGTGATTCTGGCGCAATTCTTCATAGGCTGCAGAAGGTGCATACAGCCCTTATCAATCGTGCCGCCACGTTTGTTATCATTACCAGCGATACTCCCGATCTCGCCGTCGCACCGGCAAAACGACTCATCGCCACACTACCGCCTGGCAGCCCGTCCGTACCTCCCGAACAGAAACAGCCATCACTGCGACCGAGAACGGCCACCGGAATCGAGATCAGCTCCGCCGTTAATTTCGTTGGAAAAGTATGGAAAACCGAACCGGTCAATCCGACAGATACCGGACGGCTGCTGCTTATGGGAAAAACACTCTCCGCAGGATACCTCTGGGACAAAGTCAGGGTTGAAGGAGGTGCGTACGGTGGCATGGCTTCGGCATCCATCGCTTACCCGCTCTTTTCCTGTGCTTCGTATCGGGACCCCAATCTTTCAGGAACAATCAACCATTTCCAGCATGCGCTTGCAGTGGTCGCCGCCGGCCTGCCGCAATCGTCGATCAACCAGAATATTATCGGAACCATAGGCCAGATTGACTCTCCCCACCCGCCTCACTCCCGGGGATTCAACGAATCGATCGGCATCGCTACCGGCAACAATGCCGAGTTCAGACAACAGATGCGAGACGCCATTTTCAGCACTACCGCTCAGGATATGGCCATGCTGGCGAAAAAACTGCTTGAATCCCAGGATTATGCAATAAGTGTCCTTGGTAGTGCTGCCGCCTTCGATCGGGCATCCAAAGACGGGTTCAACTGTAAAAGGGAACCCCTGCTACCCTCAGCCACCGGAAAGAATGCCTCTGACGACGATTAATACTAAAAAAAGAAGCGGGGTTCGTCACCACACGAATCCCGCTCCTCATCATAACACCCCGGAAAACCGGTTTTCAACTCAGACGGAAACATCCACCTGTTCACCCCGCCCCGACTCGGATACCTGACGAGCCTGCGTAACGTCCGTGTCACGCGTATTAGTACGTCTCTGCTCCTCCACCTGAACTTCATCCGAACGACGTTCCGTTCGCAACTGTTCAACCCGGGCGGCATCGGTTCCGGATACTCCATTCAATGGCATACACACCTCCCCGAAAAATCCATTCTTTCCTATTAGGTTTTTCGGCAGATTGTTCAAAAACTTTAATCTTTTTCTTTCCAGATTATTTTTTTTACAATTTCTCAGCGATCCGATTGATCTTTTCGGAGTACCTATGGAAGAACGAACCGTTAAAATTCCGCTGCATACGACACAACAAAATGCCTTTTAGAATTTTTTTGTGTAATAGTTATACTGCGATAAAAAATAGTGTACTAATAGATTGAATAATTTATTATATTACAACTATAGTATAAAAAGGCACTCAAGGGGATGAAATAGAACCAAGGGGGAGACCAAACGTTCTATTCCATACCACCTATCGTGCCTCTAAGCAGTTTAAACCTGTTATTAATATACTCATTTCCATCGAATGTGTGTAAGACTAGTTTTATATCCAGTCAGTATTCTCCGTTTTCCCTTCATTTTTTTAACCTGTTTACTTGATACTTCTGCACATCCTTTTCGTGCCTTTTTAATCCACACTTTCTCGTCGGCATGATTTTTTATAGCCCCGAATAGTATTATTGTAATTGAAAAAATGTGATAATTACTGACACCTTCAGACGAATGGAAAATATGCACCGGCGAACTACTTTATTTTTTCAATCACTTCTTATTTTAGTTTTTTCTTTATTCGGTTCACTCAATGCATCAACGAATGAAACTATTCAAAAAATTCGTCAAATGGTTCAAAACGGCAGTGTTATGCTCAATGACGAAAGCGGTTCGCCGCTGATCGCGATCAATCCCGACAGTCTCTATCTCCCGGCTTCAATTATAAAGGTGCTCACTGCACAGATTGCACTGGATCTGCTTGGTCCGGATTTCAGATTTAAAACCGAGTGTTATACCAACAGTAATTCCGACCTCATCATCAAAGGGTATGGTGATCCGTTTCTGGTTTCCGATGAAATCCGACTCCTCGCTCAGACACTCAAGAAGAAGGGTCTGACCCGAATCAACCGCCTTATCCTTGATCGTTCCTACTTTGCCGAAGACCTCACCATTCCCGGCATATCCACTACTTCAAATCCGTACGATGCCCTCAATGGTGCTCTGGTAGTCAATTTCAACACTATTAATGTCGGAAAAGATGCTTCGGGAACTGTATATAGTGCCGAAAAAGAAACACCTCTGACACCTTTGGCCATTGCAAAGGCTGTATCATTTCCGGCAGGATCAAAGCAACGCATCAACCTCAGTGCCAACCGGGAAAACTGCTCGCGGTATGCCAGCGAACTTATTTCCACAATTTTACGGGAACAGGGAATTGAAATCGTCGACAGCAGTACCGGCGAAGCAAAGGTCGGAACCAACCGGAAACCCTACCTTACGTACGTGAACTCCCGGCCGCTCACCGAGGTGCTCCAAGGTCTCCTGAAGTACTCAAATAATTTCATCGCAAATCAGATATTTCTCACCATCGGCGCCCGTGAAAAAAACGATCCGGCGACCATGCAGAAAAGCAGTATGGTATTCGAAGAGTATATCCGGAAAAAACTGAATATTCCGGAAGATCAGCTTAAAATGGTGGAAGGATCGGGAATATCACGGGATAACAAGGTTAGCGGAAGAGTCATGCTTTCAATCATGGAGCGGTTCAAATCCAATGTTGCTCTTCTTTCAAACAAAAACGGCAACCCGGTTAAATCGGGAACATTGCATGGAGTCAGTAATTATGCGGGATTTATCAGAACCGCATCAGGATTGCGACCGTTCGTCATTATTCTAAATCAGGAAAAAGCGAATCGGGACACGATTATGAAACTCCTTGGACGAATCTGACCCTCTACAACGCTCCGGATAATTCCTTCAGATTTCCCCGTTATAACAACGGGTCGTCTTCATCGATTCGTTTGAGAAGCGCTCTTCTGCGCATCCAGGCGACCAGCATGAATGAGGCAATCCCTATTCCGCCAAACAACAGCACCAGTAAAAAGACCAGAAGACCGCCCCCCCCTTTTTTCTTCGACGTCTTCGGAGGTTCCTTATTCTGAACAGTACTTGCGGCAACCGGCGCAGCGGTAACTGCAGTATCTTTTTGTGCAACCGTAGATGGTTGTTTCTTCTCCTGTATATAAATGACCGAAATTCTATCGATTCCCTGAATGGTCAACGGTTTTTCCGCACCGATCAGCCCGTTTTCCCACTTGTGCGAAAACAGACTTTTTCTTCCGAGTTTCACCAGAAATGGAACATACATTGAATTGGAAAATTCATAAAAACTGTCCCATAAATCAATTTTCACCGCAACCGCCCCTACAAAGCGGTCACCTCTTTTGAGAATCGGTCTGGTCCACAGTAGATAATATCTTCCCCGGTCGGTATCTTTTATCAGGGAATAATATGCCTCGTTTTTCTTGCTGACTACCTGGAACCACCGCTGATCACTGACACTCCTCATCGGCCGTTCAACCTTCTCTCCGCGAACCACTTCAGAGATGACCACCCCTTTCGAATTGGTACGTAGAAAAATGGTATATGCCTGGTTTTTACGCATTTCTCTGACAAAAAGTCGCTCCGCCGGCCGTAAACTGGTACTGCGAACCGCACCGGCATCGGCTACTTTCGCGAAATCAGCATCGAGTTGAACGAAGTAATCATTCAAACGTTCCTGAAGATTCTGCTCACAGTTGCCCGTGGCCACCTTGAGAAACAATAAGGAGAAGAAAACCACGAAAACAGTCAGACTCCGTTGCCTCATCATATCTCTCTCCTTGTGTTGAAAGCTGTCAATTCAGTTTCAGCTACTGCTGTTTATTTTGCAGTGTACTATATTTTTTTAATATAATTAATAAAAACCTTCAGCCAGTCTGAAAAAAGTTAAAATTTCCAAAGCACTGAATGTACACAATTCATCCTAACATGAAGCGTATTAAGTACCTTTCCTATTAGTATCTCTTCTGATTTAAAAGTGTCCGTTTCTAAAATTTAAGATTATATTTTCTAAAATAATACTATATTATGGTTAAACAGAGATGTACACAAATCAGTCTTATTTCAATCGTTAAATCGTTTAACCATCAACGGAAGCTTTATGTCATGTCGATCCGGGGGGAGGGTAATAATAGTATGGTACCATTTTATACACCTGCTTTAAAAATCACTCTTTTAGCCTGTCTGTTGCAGGTTCCATTTGCTATTGCCCAAGGCACGCCTTCCGATGATGATGTGCTGCAGTCAGCCATCGATAAAGGGAAACTTGCTGCAAGTTACTGGGTTAACAGCTCCGGAAAGAACCCGAGCACCACTAACTATTATGCCGATATCTGTTCATATTACGGGGCATGTCTTTTCGGAGATGCACAGGATGATAATACATACTATACAAAAATTAATAATAGTTACAATAGAACTCAGGCGATAAGCACCGCCAATATCGACGAATGTTCATGCGGTATTCTTCCTCTCCACCTTTTTCTTCACAACGATAAGCAGCAGCAGTTACAACTCGGACTCGCTGCCGCGGATGCCAACATGCAGAAAAACGGTTTTGTCAGAAATGCCATTGACGATACCTATATGACCGGATCTCTGCATATTCAGGCCTTTAAAGCTACGGATGACAAAAAATATCTTAATTTCTTTGCCGACTATATGACTATGTACCAGGGTAATCTGCAGCAAAGTAACGGTTTATACTGGCACCACAAGGATTTATCGCATCAATTCTGGGGCCGGGGCAACGGCTGGGGTGCAGCCAGTTCGGCAGAACTCCTTCGGGTACTACCCGAAGATCACGAAAAATACGATACCTTCATAGATCACTACAAGAAACACATGAAAGGTCTTATCGACGCACAGCTGCAGAGTGGGATGTGGCCGCAATTACTTAAATCAACCGACTCCAGAAACTGGGAAGAAAGCTCCGGAACATCGATGTTTGTTTTCGCACTTTTTACCGGGCTTGAGCTTGGTGTTCTCGATACGGCGACGTATCTTGCACCCGCCAAAAAAGGTTGGATGGCAGTGAAGGATCATCTCGGATCCGACGGCAAACTCAAAGATATCGCCGCCGGTTTCTGGCCGAGTGTCGGCGATGCGAACGAGTACCTCAATGCCAATAGAGCAGAAAACGGCAACTCGCACGGAACCGCAGGATTTCTGTGGGCAGCCACCGCGGTTATCAGGTATTACAACCATCTGACCGCGATCAGCAACAAACCGACGCAGGTCGACTACAGTAAATTGACAATAGCCTCACCGCAGAAAGTACACTATTTCGACCTGATCGGACGCTCACATCCGTCCTTTGTTCAGCAGCGGATACAGCCTTCAACTGCAGGCATCATTGTCCGCAGAAGCAGCACCGTATCACAGTCAATCGTTCAAATACCGTGAGACAGACGAGCGACATGTCATCAACCGAAAACTAATTTATTTTAATACCGGGGAGGTATTCATGAGGAGTAGCAAGTATCGGATTCACACTGCGGTCATATTTCTCGTCGTTGCTCTCAACACAATGGCACAGCAGGGCAGCAACTGGGTGGACGGCGAGCTTTACACCTACATCAGCAACGGCGCATGGTGCTGGTTTCAGGATGAGCGTGCCGTGATTGATACCGCAAAGAACAAACTGATAGTGGCTTCAACCAACACGGGAAACAGTAATGATGTTGCACTTGTCAACTTGGATACCAAGCAAGTTGAAAGTACCAAACGTACCCGTAATATGATCAAATGGGCGGATGACCATAATTCTCC
>JAFGHA010000294.1 GCA_016930275.1 Chitinispirillaceae bacterium | reverse complement strand
GGTACTCGGTGCAGGTCTCGATTTGTCCGGTTTCCACGGTGGTGCGCACCTTCGCCTCATCGCGTATCAGCACGACACCCCGCTGGATACAGATACCGTTCGTATCAAAAACGTCGACGGTAATTTCGGGACTCGCGTCGTATGCCCGTTTGTAATAACGGGGAACTATTGTGTATCCTTCACGTGCCCAGGTATCCGGTTCCAACCAGGCGGGTTGACCGCAAACATCCATGGTCGACTCGTAGTTGCCGAGAGCATAACCGGCTACCGCCTCCCTGCAGTAACAGCTGATCAGCGCGATTCCCTTTTGTTCCCGTACGTACCGCCCCATCGATTCGAACAGTTTCGCTGCACCTTCGGGTCCCTGCATCACCCCGATCGAATTGCAGACACTCACCGCAAGCGGCAGTGCGTTGCCGGTATACGGGGGGACGTCAAATGCCGATCCGACATCGTACGAGAGATATGCCGGATGCAGATGCTTCATTCCAGCGTCTTCGAGATTTTTCAGAGCGAGGGTAATCATGTTTTCCGAAAAATCAACTCCGCCGACATGCCGAACCATTCCACGGCATTGATCACTCACGTCTCTGTTTTTATCCGCTGCCGCTTTCGACGCGGGTAGAAACGACGTCAGAAACCGGTGAATGCGGCCCGACCCGCAGCCGAAATCATACACCGCGAGATCGGTACCGCAATCGCGAGTGAGAAACAGCGCCATCCGTTCCATTACACTGTGTTCGAACGATTCGTAAGCGGTCACATCGGGATGCCCCCGTACGATCTGCTGCTCATACGTGTCGGCGCACCGATCCCATACGGTGCGTTCCTGCCGGTACCGTTGTTCCTGTCGTTCAATTTCAGCTGCAGTCATGATTATTTCCGTTTCGTAGTGTTTGTAGTGGAGCATCACCCGCAGGTACAGACGCGTAATCGCGGGGATGCGGATAAAGAGATGTTTCCGGCCGTTAAACCGGCTGTTCCGCCGTGGCCGTCCGAGGAAGAATAACTTTGGGTATATAGCGACCGTTCATAATCCGGAGCAGTGCCGAATAACTCATTTTGAACGACAGCATGTCACCCACCTTGTAACGGCGCTCATCGTCATCATCGTCGATGTGAACGACACTGATATCGCTGCTCGCTCCGACGATTCTGCAATTTGCTGCGACCGGCATCAGTCCCCGCACGTCGGTATCCAGTTCTCCGGCGGAAATAAGCGCCCGCCTCCCCCGCTGCCCGGGAGAGAGTTCAGCCTCGTTTTCCACCGGTTCGAACGGTGCGACGTTGGCGACCTCACCGAGCGGTACCATGCTCTTCTGTTTGATCTCGGCGATTTCCGCTTCGAGAATGAACACATCGTCTCTGAAACCGTTGAGCGTTCCGCCATTGATGAGGTCGGTTCCGAGAAACAGCGCCTCACCGATCCGCCAGTGATTTACCGAATCGGGAATACGGCACATGTCAAGAAGCGGGAGAATCGCACTGGTTCCCGCCGAAATGAACGGCAGGTTATGTCCGAATTTCAGTTCAAGAAGTTCGCGGTAGAGCACCAGCTGCATCAACTGATCGACACTCGGAACTGTTCCTGAAAGGCACCCCAGATTGGCGCCGATACCGAGGATATCGATGTTGGGAAGAGAAAAAATATCGGTGTAGAAATCGATCAATCCGCCGGGCAGCACTCCTTCCCGCAGATCACCGAGCTCGATCATGACGATGATTTTATGGCGTTTGCCCGCGGCGCCGGCATCCTTGTCGAGCTGGTGAATGGTTTCCTTTTCACTGTTCAGGCTCACATCGGTGAGTGAAACCACCTCTTCGGTGGCCGACGGCGGCGGTACTCTGAGGTACCAGCGTTCAACGTAACCCGATAAAGGGAGTGCACGGAGGTTATCGAGCCGCGTATCACCAACCGACCGCACTCCCATATCCATCAATGCACGGAGGACATCCTCGTTCCCGCACAATACCTTGCTGACCACGGTCCAGCTACCACCCCGTTCCGAAACAATCGCGTCGATTCGTGACATATTGTTGTGCAACGCATCCATGTTGATACAGAGTCTGCTCATCCGACCTCCTCCGATCCTTTATACCGCATATCGAGATACGAGGTGGAAAAGCCTATTTTTTCGTAGAGGGTTTTCGCGGGATTATCAGCTTCCACGTGCAATTTAACGGGACCTGTAGTATTTCTAAGTGCGGTCTGTACCAGGAGCGTACCGATGCCGCTTCTTCGTTTTGAAGGGGCGACTGCAAGAAACAATAGTAGATTGGGTGGGATATATCCGGTCATCCCGGTTCGAAGCATCACCAGAATACCTGCAAGTTGCCGCTCTTCGGTAGCGGTAACGACAAACCCGCCGGGTGCAGGCCGCCCTTCGAGCGCGTCGAGTATCCCCCGTCGCGTATCGGTAACGGTATCGGCGTACGGAAGCATCCATTCACGGGTGACAGTGGCGAGGTGGTCGATCGTTTCTGTGCGGGTCAGTTCTTCGACCGTCTGGACTATTGTCAATAACATCAGTGCGCCGATTCTCTCCTTTTTTATCTTTTGTCTATTTCTCCGCATAGCTGATTTTATTGTAAGATAATCAATTGAACCACCAGAATGCAAATTCCATATCTCTTTTGTCTACATTGCTTTACCGATTGCCAACTCTTAAAATTATTTCGTCAAATTCGTCACCCGGAAGCGGTATCGGATCCGGCCCGCTAACCGTGGTAATGTGAAGAAGTTACCGATACGGCAGCAACGGTCAGTCGAAGACTTTTATGCCCATCGGGTTCGGGAAGAAATCGTATTATCGCCAAAGGATATGCGGTAATGTGTTCTCTTAGCTCGACAAAATGCGGAAAATGCTTCGGATTCTCGGAAAATGAAGATTTTTTTTTACTTCGGTATAGTAAAGGGCAAATGCTCGTTTTCTACTTTCTATCGCCCCCTCCGCAGGCTCCCCCGTCCCGCCAAGCAGGAGGCACCTTTTTGGAAGTCCCCCAACGGTGGATTTTCACTTCCGTTTCTTATATATTGTATATGGTGCGTTGCATCTTTTCTCTTATACAGCTTTTAGGGGGCGAAAAGTATGGTATAACATCGCTGTTTTTACCGTACCGCAGTAGAATTATAGCAGTGTTATAATCAGTGAGTATCCACCAGTGCGTGAGCGGCGAAAATCAGCCGTTTCACATCACGAAGGCCAATCGTTCCCTTGAACAGTTTCTTTTCACTGTTACTGCACTCCAGATCAAGATACCGTTGCTCGGCATTTGCCCGGGAAACCTGCACGGCGCCCGTATACCCCGCTGCAAGCAGCATGCGTGCCGTGGTCGGACTCGTCCACTGGATTCTTGTCAGATCGGATAATTGATACAGTATGGCGGCGGTCGCCGGATCGGTACCGGTGTTGACGCATACGGCTGTCCTTCTCCGGGAAGCAGCAAGTGAGACAAAGATATCCATGGTACCGGTTATACCGCTGTTTTTCAGTTTTTCCAGGTCGTCTGCAGGGAGCCAGTTGAATGAATCGATGGTACAAGGTTTCGGGAAATACCCCTCGATTTCCCTGCGCAGAAGCAGCAGGTACTCTTCATTAACGCCGGTTTTTTCACTCATCACCGATACCGTCTTTTTCGTCTTCAGTGCCTTCCGGAGATCAGCGAGAGTACCGATGCCGAATGTCCGGAGCAGAGTGAATTTTTCGGCGATGTCTTCCATAAGCAGGACTCTACTGGGTATCAGATCGGTTGCTTCGATCCTTTTTTGTAATTTTTCCAGCGATACTTTCATCGCGTCGATATGATAGTTCTTCGCCATTGCGTTCTTTCACCCTTCCCGTCGTTTTTCCATAATCACCATCGGAACGCCGTCCCTTTCGGTTCGCTTGATTATGAGATAACCACATTTTTCATACAACGCTATATTCTCACCGGGAACCTGACAATAGACATGGAAACGGACGTTCCGGCGGTTGCCATACCGGTATATATGATTATGGGCGAACGTGATTTCTGGCTGGTTCAGGCACGGCGCTACTTTGACCGGCTTGAAGCACCCGAGAAAAAAATGTTCGTCATTCATGATGCGGGTCATATCGTACGCGGGGACAAGCCGGAAGAGGTGGAGAAGATACTTTTCTCCGTGATTGGAAGTACCGCGCGTTGAGATTACAGGATGAGTTGTTTTCCAGGGATGGCGAACGCAGGAGAAATCACGCTACCTGTTCGGGAGTCTGCGCCGGTAACGTGAAATAGAAGCGGCAGCCCCGCTCCTGATTCGGTTCGAACCCTACGGTTCCGCCGAGCTTATCGACCACTGATTTGACAATAGACAATCCGAGCCCGTGTCCTTCGTACCGTGAGGAATGCAGGCGTGAAAATTCCCTGAACAGCCGATCCGCTTTTTCTTCTGGAATTCCGTCGCCGTTATCCTTCACCCAGATACGCGCATGATCGACCTGTGGTGACGTGTACATTCCCGGGAGATCAAATCCGAGTTCGATTTCGGGAGTTATTCCTGTCTGCGAATTGCCGCCGTATTTTATGGCGTTGTTGATATAATTCACCAGAACTTCAGTTACCCACGGTGCATGGCCGTAAACCGATGGCCACGAATCCGGCTTACGGATAACGACATGATTCGCTTCGATATTGTAGGCAAGCCGATGCAGCGCTTCATCGACACATTCCGTAACCGGAAAAAGCGAAAACGATTTGTGTTCCATCATTCGAATTCCGGCAAACACCAGAAGTGACTCTATAATATTCATCATGTTGACGGTACTGTTCTGTATGAAACCGACCATTTTCTTCGCTTTGCCTTCACTGAATTCCGGATATTCCCGGGAAAGAGTCGTAATGGCCATATTTATAATCATGAGCGGATTTTTAAGATCATGTGCCACGGTGTGCCCGAATGTATTGAGCTCGGCAACCTTCTGTTCGAGGTCAGTCTGTATCTTTTTTCGGAGGCTTATCTCGTTGCGCAGCTTATGCACCAGTGACGATATGTAGCCCACGATCAGACCTGCTGCATGAGCCTGGGCTATCCCGATTATATATCCGGGGATTCTGTCACTGAAGTAATAGGATAACGGAATCTGCGTATGAGGTGGAAGGTGCAGTGCCAGAAAACTGGACAGGTATATGACAGGAGGCCCGATAATACCGGCAACGGTTCCTCCCCGCCACGCGATTATCAGTACCCATAATGAACTGAGCATTGCCATGGAAGAATCAGGGATAATAAAAAGAAGCATATACATGAAAACGGCATTTATCAGAAAAAATAGTGCCAGATCAACCGCCACTTTTCTGAATGGTTTGATAAAGAGTCCGTTTTTCCGTATACCAGCAACTACATTTGATTTATTCATCATTCGCGAAATCTGAACATGAGAAACCGGCTGCAGCGAGTCGCCCTCAACTCTCTTTCCGCCGGATACTTCTCAGGTGAACGCTATTTAGTGATCAAAAGATACGAAATAATTCATTTTTTATTGAAATTACCGATCCGAATCGTGTAACCGGATGAACGAAGTATATCATAAAAGACATTATCGTAAAAGGATTGTACACTGTACAGATATGAACAGGTCTTCGGCACTTCACCGTGAAATCATGACAGCACTACTGTTTTTCGGACTATTTGGTACGCATTGCGACAACCGTCCATCCCCGCCGTCACCATCACGTTCCACCATTGATTGCACCGATACCGTTCCTCTCCACAGTGGAATCGCCACCTATTATGATTTCGCCGATGGCGGCGGCAACTGTTGTTTTCCACCAACCCCAAACGATCTTATGGTCGGCGCCATGAATCATGCGGACTATGATAATTCCTACGCCTGCGGGTCATGTGTGGCGATCGACGGCCCGGACGGTTCGATTGAAATCCGCATTGTCGATCAATGCCCTGAATGCGAATCGGGACATATTGATCTGAGTCCGCTCGCTTTTTCGAAAATTGCCGCTCTTGAACGCGGAAGAGTACCAATCACGTGGTGGCTCATCCCCTGCCCGGTAAATGGTCCGATCATCTACCACTTCAAGGAGGGATGCAATCCGTGGTGGATCGCGATACAGATCCGTAATCACCGCTACCCGGTAGCCAAATTTGAATTTCAGGAGGATTCCGGAGAATTCTCGGAGGTATCGAGAACCACCTATAATTACTTCGTAAAAAAGGACGGAATGGGATACGGTCCGTTCGTGTTCCGGGTTACCGACCTGTTCGGCCATCATATGACCGATACCATCGCATTTCCCGCTGCCGACAGTGGTGAAGTGGCGGGAACGTCGCAGTTTCCGTTGTGCAGGTAATCTGTTTCACACTCAAGCGCAGCAGTGCTGTTCGAAGAGTTGTCCGAGAATCGTCGTTTTACGGAGGTGTTCGTCGCTCTCGAACACCCGGTACTCCATCAGTTCCACTATTGCTTTATACAGATCAGGCATCCGTAGAATATCACACAGTTGTTCCCGTATCCATTTGTCGTAGGCGATCGGATAGATACGCGCTGCTATGAACAGTGCCTGCAGGAATTCGCCCATGGCGTGATATAACCGGTTGAACGACTGGAAATAAAGGCCCCGTTCGACATAGAGCGGAATATGCTGAAGATTGTTCTGAAAGAATTTCTTCACCATTTCGAACCGTTTTGCCCGTAAAGCAGCATCGTAATACGGCAACCAGCGGGACTGCAGTGCTGCGAAATAATCATCATTTACATGGAGCGGTTTCGCGTAAGCGATGAAATTACCGATCTCCAGCTCAAACTCATCCGGTCCGGTAGTCCAGTCGTGATACCCTTCGTTGAAGATTCCATCGATGAATTCCAGATCGATATGGGTATACGCCCCGACCTCTCTGAACGTACGGTAACGTTCGTTACTTCGATGTTCACTTTCCCATCCCGCAATTATTTCTTTACGCCGTCCAATTTCCATCTCCGGATGCAACAGTACGGCAAGATCGAGGCAGCTGTCTTTCGATGCTTTTCCACGGGCGCAGGAGCAGGTCAGAAGAATGGCGCTTACATCCGGTATTTTCGAGAAATACCCGGTTACCGATGCGGCCGTCGTTTCGTGGGCGGCGGTCGGATAGAAAATGTTCATCAATGCTTAGTTGCAGATCCGTGTATGAGGAGATTTCAATAGGATCAACATGTCAACTTTGTCTGTTTTGCTCTGTAATTAAGCGTCGCACTCCATCTCTGAATTTACAGAAGCTTGTTGATAGGTTTTCTTCAACATCTATAAACGGTCCAATCTGTTTAGCCCATTCACACTTGATTTTTCCAATTTCAAAAAACGGTTTTTTCGAAAGAATTGCTGAGCCACCTAAAAAAATTGCATCGGCAAGTATTTCCCAGGTACCACAAATAGAATCCTGAACATATCCGTTCAATGCCTGGTTATTGGCTTTGGGATAAGCAGTTTTTACAGCATTCCGATCTCCTAGAATCCAGGCTTCACATTCTTCAATTGCTATTCTAAAAAGTATATTTGGTTTTGGTGCACATTTGTTTAAGATTGCCATCATCTCGCTCAATAAAATTCTACAATCCTTCCGATCACAATCCAGAACCACTATGACTGCGGTATCATGTGCACCCTCCGGGTAGGTTTTTCCATATCCTCTCAGCAATCGTGGTAATTGATCCAGTAAAAATCGATTTGTAGCATCAGGCGAACGATGCAGATTCGAGGGAATTCTACCAACCCCTTTATAATTAATAATTCTCCATGTATGTCTGGAATATTCATTATTTATGATTTTAGGCAACAGAACTTCTAGCAGAACTTTTCCAGATGCGTCTTCAATCAATATTTCAAAATGCATAGGATTACCTCGCATCCAGATAATCGCTGTACCAGAGTCCCCCGAGAGGCAATCCTTCCCTGACCATATTTGTTATCAGTTCATTATCACTTGCTCGATGAATAGTTGAAAAACCATCATTTCCTTTTTCTAGAATCCAGACCTCACTCGGATCTAGCGCATCAACGAAATACGGCTGATGAGTTGTTACAAAAATTTGTGAACCGCTTCTTTTATTTTTAGCGTGTTCCCTGAATTCATACGCTAAAGCTTCAAGTAATTTATGATAAAGACCATTTTCAGGTTCCTCTATGCAAAGAAATGGCGGTGGAGTAGGATCTTCCAACATCAGAAGGTATGCAAAGATTTTAAGTGTACCGTCAGACATCTGTTGCACATAAAAAGGATCGTGGTACCCCTTGTCATTGAATCTTAACAACAATCTTCCATCCGGCGTTTTATCGGTATCTATCTTATCAATGCCTGGAATTTTGTTTGCAATTCGTTCAAGTATTTTTTTAAACTTATCCTTATGCTCACGTTCCATGAATTGAACAACATTTCCCAGATTATCTCCCCTGCTGTTCAAATGTTTTTGAGGACCTGCTAGAGGAAGACTTCTTGCGGCATCAGGAGCAAAGTAGCTCAGGTACCAGCCCTCAATAAACTGCCTAAATGCCGAAATTCTGGGGTGTTGTTTGAGCGCACCTAATGTTGCAATTCCAAGTTTTCTTTTATCGCTCAATTCCACCACTTCAGTATTTGCACTTTCCTCAGTATTCTCTAACATTTTTACACTGTCCATCAATGAAAGAAGATCAAATTCGTTTTCATCAATAACCTTACCTTCCTTTTCACCTTTCCAGACGACCCCCTTACCGTCATTAAGGACCAGAAAAGAAAACGGTCTGCCAGTTCCCTGCCCTTTCCTTCTTTGACGTAAACGTTCACGTTGTACATACGGGCGTAGGGAGTCATCACTGTTTATAGCTAATTCATAAGTAATAGGTCTATAATCCCGTTCTTCTCTGTAATAAATTTCGAATTCTATAGGTCCTTCCGTATTCATTGAATGTAACTTCTCATATCCTCCACGCCCTCGAAGATCACAGGCCTCTTCTGCCCCGACTTTTAGGCAATCAGAAAGAAAGCCAAATGCATCAAATAGGGAGCTCTTTCCAACGCCGTTTTTTCCTATGACTGCAGTCATAGGTGTCAAAGGCTGGGCATGCTGCTCATTCCAAAGTTTTCCGAGAAAAAGGTCTTTTAAAGCTCTAAAATTTTTTATTCTGAAACCTTCTATTATTGCCATCGTTTTTTTATCTCCTTCTTTTTTTATTCAATATTATCGAAAATCAGATATTGTTTTGGATCATCCTCGAAAATCTTGTTTGATATTTTTATTTTTACGGTAACTGAATATTGTTTTTCTGTCACCTTGTTCCTAGTGTTGTGCTATAAAATGTATCATAACTATAAAAATCTCATAAAAAAACATCTGAAAATACTTTAATAATACACAATAACTTTCTTAACTCACCGCTTAACTGGTTGTTTAGAAATGAACTACCGTTTCCTGACGACCACTTCCCAGGCCTTTTTCACCTGTTTGAACCGTAAAATAACACATTCCCTCCGTACCACCGTCTCCCAACCGGAAAAAAGATCGTCAATTGCCGCGCGGTCAAAAAATCGCTTGCGGTTCCCGTCAATCTCATAAAAATTCTTTTCGAGTTCGATTCCCCTGCCTGCCCCGTGATTGACATCCTTTGTTGAATTCAGCCTGCAGATCAGGCAACCGTTGTCATCAAGAACCCTTCCGACTTCCGCGACGATTTCCCGCGTTGTTTCCCAATCGAAGTAATGCAGCGAAAGGCTCGCCACTATCACATGCGCGTCACCGTTTTCGAACGGGAACCCATGCTGAAAATCAAATTTTTCGGTGATTATTCGTTTATTAAAGGAGGCCAGTTTATCAAGAATCACTCCTGAAAAATCACACGAAATTACCGGGTATCCACTGTTTAACAAATGAATGGACTCCGCACCCGATCCGCATCCCAGATCAATTATGTTTTTCCTGCCCGATTCGACAAAGATATCCGCGTACCGGTCAAGCCACTGTGCGTCCCCCGGTGTAATTTCCTTTATGGATCGGTGAATTTTTTTCCAATATTCCAATGACATTCCGTATTCCCGGAGTTTTTCCGTACTTCAGCAATAAGGAGAAGTATCCATACCGGATCGGTGTGATTCAAACACCGTCGACGACCTCACTGCAGCACCTCCGCAAGTGAATACTTCACCGGCACGCATACGTCCATCTGTACATATTCTCTGTCCGGTGAACATCGTTCATCGTACACTTCGATATCCACCCCTTCCCCGTTATATTCGAATCCCGACTCCGGCAGCCATTCACTGTAGATATACCCGGTAGTTTTCTGTATCGATCGGGTAAACTCCTCCATTTTCACTTCCGGCGTGGTGAATACCGCATACTTCAATGCCGGCAGGTGTTTTACCACCATACCATCCGGTACATCAGCCTCGCCAACGTTTTCAAAACCGATGACATACGAGAACAGGTTCGTTTTCCGGTCGAAATCACAGCATATTCCCAGTACAACCGCCGGATACTTCTTTCCCGGAATCAGTGCTCCCCGGTTATTTTCGTGGTAGCGGCTCCAGAATTCCGGTATTTCTCTGAGATTTTTTCCTTCATTCGTGGTGGTACGCAGTTCATACCCGATAACATTGAATGCGTCTTTCATGATGATTTCAGGCTCCATGCCCTTTCCTTCCCGTTGAATGTTTCCCATAAGGAGAATAAACGATGTTCTATGTTAGACGTCCCGGTAATCCTGTTTGTTGCATTGTCGATATATAATGGGTGCGACCTCATATATAAGCACCATCTGCTGAAATAAAAATAAAGAATTCACCACGAAGGTCACGAAGAAACAAGCTAACGGAGACTAAAGGATCAATTTATAGCTATATTTTTTCATAAAAAGTGCTCTCGGTAAATTAGTCAAAAAACCTTCGTGCTCTTCGTGGTAAGTTTTTTTATGTACTGTCTTCAGAATAGACGACATACCATCATCCCGGCTCCCGCAAAGCGGGACGGGGTCCGGAATGGACAAGCGCGTTTCGCCATTTTTTTACTGGATCCCGTTCCGCTCAGCGGGAGCCGGGATAACGATATATTCTTACGGTCTCATTGAATTCGTACCGGTTATTATGCGACAGATAATAATTGATTTTTTTTCGTTCAGTGACACTGCCGGTACCGTTCACGCCACCCGCTCTCTACCCCAGAACCGTATCGCCTTTCCGCCGTAACTGCCGCGTATGGTGTCAAGCGCACTCATGAGCTGCTCTTCGCGTTCGGTTCGGGCGAAAAGATCGATCTGACCGTAGGGAAATGTCAGATCGGTACACGTGAGCGACAGCTCGGTAAGCCGTACTCTGCGGGTAATAATTTTGCGTAGCAACAGCGAGCAGCGCTCATAGAGACTCAGATCGCCGCCGAGCGGCGGACGTACCGGTATACTCCGAGCGGCGTGGGCACCATCGGCATACCGGATACCGATGCGAAGCATTCCGACCGCGAGCCCCATCGCACGAACCCGTTTGCACGATGCCGCAACGAGTGAATACAGCGCAGTCCCGATCAGGGTGTCATCGTTGGTCGGTTCTTCGAGCGTCACGT
>JAFGHA010000293.1 GCA_016930275.1 Chitinispirillaceae bacterium | reverse complement strand
CCCCGCTATAATGAATAGTGTTTGTCCTTGAAACTGAAAAGGTTCTGAATCTAAATTACTACTAACCGCGGGAAACGTACATTGTTTCCCTGATGGATTCCTCATCATCCATGACGAGAATGGTGCCTGATCCCCTGAACGGCACCATATCGGGAATTACGGACGTTGTGGCTTTCTTGTCGGATGCAGGAAGATAGAAATGAAATGTTGTTCCCATGCCTGCTTCCGACTCGACGGTAATCTCTCCATCATGATTCCTGATGATTGAATACACCATGGCAAGGCCGAGTCCGTTGCCCTTCTGTTTGGTAGTGAAAAACGGTTCGAAAACACGGGACAGGATATCCCGAGATATCCCGACGCCGGTATCGGCAATGGAAACATGAACATAGGTTCCCCCGGGCAGGTGTGGTAATTCCGCCCTGTTGATCCTGATGTTTTCCATGGTGATGCTGATGGTACCACCGCGCGGCATGGCCTGTACCGCGTTGAGAACCAGGTTGCTGACGACCTGGGAGAGCTGGTTTTCATCGAAATCGCAGAGCCGGAGGTCGTCGCCGATGTGAAATTCGGGGACCACCTTCGATCCGCTCAGGGTAAAAAGCGTAGTTTCCTTGACAAGCGAAGAGAGCGACCCGGTAATGCAAACCGGTGAGCCGCCCCTTGCAAAGGTGAGCAACTGCCGGGTGAGATCTCTTGCCCGTGTCAACGCCTCCAGTGCCTTGTCGAGATAGTCGACCGTTTCACTTCCAGCGGGGCACGTTTCTTTAGCCAGATCGACGTAACCGAAGAAACCTCCAAGCAAATTGTTGAAATCGTGAGCTATGCCCCCGGCAAGGACGCCGATTGTATCCATTTTATCGGCCAGCCGGGCATTTTCAAGCAGTCGGTGTTTTTCGGTCAGGTCGCGATTGACGGCAATGAAACCCGACGGCGCGTTCGCATCGTTGACTATTCGGGAAAAAGTCGTCAAAACCGGAATTCGGCTACCGTCACGACGGTTCTGGGTCATTTCACCTTTCCAGAAACCATCCTGAAAAATCTTCCGGTGAACCTCTTCGAGTGAAATCCCGAGATAATCGCTGGTGATAAACATCTCCACCGGTTGTCCGATAACCTCGTCGGCTTTCCACCCGTAGAGTTTTTCCGCAGCCCTGTTCCAGTAGAGAATGGTAGAGTTCATATCGGTTGCCATGATGGCATCGTATACATTTTCAAGCAGATTCGCCTGATACCTGATCTTCTCCTCGTTATGTTTTCGCATGGTATTGTCGCGTATATTGCACTGGATTACCAAATTGTCATTTTCACGGTAAACATTACTGACGAATTCAACTTCTATTTTCCTTCCATCGGCGGTTTCCAGCGGCAGATTTTCATAGCGGACATACTTTTTTTCCTTCAGCTCCGAAAACTTATTCTTGTTGGCGATGATATCGCGAAAAAAACCGATGTCCCAGATGGTTTTACCGGCAAACTGATCCCGGGAGTAACCCAGCAATTCGATTAGAAACGGATTCACATCGTCAATCTGCCCGGTCTCCGCATCAAGAATAAGAATACCGTCCCTTGCCGCTTCAAATAGACGACGGTATCTGAGTTCCGAAGCGAACAGGCCTTTGCGGGATTTTGCTTTCGCAGATTTATCGGCGGTTACCGTTGTTTCCATTGTTACGTTCTCCATACTGAAGTTGTTCTGTCAGTAAGCCGACTCGCTCCACACCATCACTGCTGAGCCTCATGGTTTTCTGATGCGGGGGCATGTTTGATCAGGGTGGTACTTGCCGGTGCATCTCTGTAGACAGCAAATTGTTTAAGTGCATCCCTGATGGTTTCCGGCTCCTGGGGCTTCTCGAAAAACAGGTCAATACCCAGCATTTCCGCCTCTTCTTTAAAACCGTTATCCGCAAAAGCGGTTAAAACGATAATCCGGCACTTCATCTGCCCGGAACGTAGCAGGCGTATACAATCAAAGCCCTCCATATCAACCAGGTTGGACAATCGCAGGTCGACGATTGCCGCATCATACCGATGCGCGGCAATGCATGTTCGCACCTCTTCCAATGAGCGGGCACAATCCACCTCGACGCCGGGTTCCTGTAGCACTTTGGAGAATCCGAAAAGCATTACCTCTTCATCGTCGATCAACAAGATTCTTTTGCCACTGTCCATACGATTCAATCCTGCAGTTATATAAGTGAATTGATGTTGCCTGTCAATATCTGCCGATTGAAAGGAAAAAACAGTTCTGCCATCCTTTCCAGCGGAAGGTTCCTTCACATTGACAAGGCGTGAAAACAGTCCCGTCCTTTCGGTGGTGGTTCATGGTAAACAGATGGTACCGCAATAAACAAGCCAACAACCATGCTGCATTACAGATTGCCGTTCACCATGATGAAACTTTCCCGACAGCAGGGGGCTCTTCAGTACCGCGGCCGGTTTCACAACGTTGATGTACTTACCGCGTGCATCCGGACAGGCAGTACGCACCATCCGGAATATCCCGTTGCATCGGGACACTATTGCCGGAAACAACGAATCCATTAAAACACCGGAATTGGTAAAATTAAGAATCAGCATTCCTAAAATGAGAATACCGTTGTCCACTCTGCACGATGGAAAATCCCGACAAGCCTGAAAAGCGGCGTCGTTACCGGTGAACCCTACCGATGATTCATTATCTTTTTCGAAAACTGAAAATCACTGACCACTTCCTGTTTCCTGTACGCCGCATGGCATACTTATTGCCTCTTGATACGTCAAACTATCGGCTAACTCCGGATGGTACGTTTGAAAGTCCACACAAGTAGCAATGATAATACCGGGTCGATAGCAGTGAAACCATAGTCGCTGAATGGAACCCGGACTGCGACATTTTCTGATAGTCGTAAATAGTATCTGTTCAAAATACGGTAGAAATGGCCGCGCATACTTCCCTTCGGCAGGCTCAGGGTAAACTCGGCTCAGCATGAGCGGCCATAGATAAGTGAATTACGCACATTTCGCTCATCCTGAGCTTGTCGAAGGATAGCACATGAATACATTCTGAACAGGAACTAAATAATTATTTGATATCCGTTAAATGGTAGTAAGGAATTCGCAATGGCTCCGTTTCAGAAAAACCGGCGCACCGTAAAAAGAGTACCTCTCAGGAAGGCGCTCGAAACCTCCTTTTATAATGGCGGACATTTTCATTATGCCACAATGGTTGACATTTCGGCCAATGGAGCACGTTTTTCTATTTGCATGGGATTACAGGAAAAATTGCCGAGTGTCGCCGAAGGCCGTATGATGGAATACTATGTCACCACTTCTCAGGGCAGATCGAAATGCAGGGGACTGGTGCAATGGGTCCACCGCGATGGCCGCTATATGAATTGGGGTATAACCTTCCGCGAATTATCCCCCTATGCGGAAGATGCATTGCGGAAAGAAATCGCTTTGACATGCCTTTTGCAGGACATCGAACAGAGGATGCAGGATGAGGCGAACAGGGTAAGGTCGGCAGATTGAATGCGGCATCACTACCTGTCTTGAACTGCCGGATCAATGATCGTTTGCAGGGTTCGTTACTTCTTCACTCTCATGAATAAGACTCAGTTTTCTGTATAGATTGGAGAACGACACACCGAGAGCCTTACTGGCGGCCCTCTTGTCCCCATGATATTTTTTCAGGATACGTTGAATGTGTTTGTTGACAAGCTCATTAATGTTTTCGGTTTCCAGGTGTTCCGTCGAATCGTGTGACCGGACGTCAAATCCGGGAAAATGATCGGGGGTAAGCGGCACCCCCTGCGCAAGCATGCAGGCACGTTCCAGCATGTTTTTCAATTCCCGGATATTTCCCGGCCAGTTATAGCTGATCAACAGTTCGACCATTTCGGGAGAGAGCGGTAAATGGTGATAGCCGAAACGCGCAAGAAAACGTTCGGCCAATCCTGGTATGTCCTCATTTCTGTCACGTAACGGTGGTAAGGTAATCGGGAACACGCATATCCGGTAATAGAGATCACTGCGGAACCTTTTTTCCTTTGTTTCCTGCAGCATGTTGCGATTGGATGCGCAGATAAGCCGGAAATCACTTTTCCTGAGTATGTTTTCGCCGATACGTCTGAACGATTTTTCTTCGATTGTTTTCAGCAGTTGCGCCTGCATTTCGAGGTCCATATCGCTTAT
>JAFGHA010000292.1 GCA_016930275.1 Chitinispirillaceae bacterium | reverse complement strand
TGGGATCCAGAAACAGCACCCGTCGTGAACGTAAAGCACGGATCTCATCGACCACCTCCGCGACGGGACGTTTGCTTACCGTACCCTGCCAGCAGGACTGCACCGAGCAGAAACTGCATGCATTCGTGCATCCGCGTGATGCCATTACCGTCGGAATGTTCAGGTAGCGCCCCGGGGGGAGAAGATGACGGGCCGGAAGAGCCGCGGACATGATCCCGCGGACAGCACCTCGATACAGTCCGGAAACCCGTGTCCCGCCGTGAAGATCCTTCAACAGTGCCGGCCAGACCTCCTCGGCAGGACCGGTGACAACAATATCGGCGAAGCGTCGTGCTTCGTCCGGGTTGAGCGTGACGTGCGGTCCGCCCATGATAACGACGCTCCCCCTGCGCCTGAAGCCGGCACACAGTTCATAGGCTCGCGTTGCCGAAGAGGTGACACAGGTTATCCCCACGATATCGTACTGCCGTGCGGTATAATCAAATGACTGAACGCCCTCGTCGACAAGGTCGATTTCAGCATTCAGATCGGGTGGTACCAGCGCCGCCAGAGTCGTCAGGGAGAGAGGGGCATATGAGAGTTGACGGCCGAAACGGCCACCGTAACGGTACACCGTGTCACTAGGCAGCACAAGCAGTATACGCATCGCTGTTTTCATCCTGTGCTTTAATACGGTCGCCGTCGCGACGAAGCCGTGAAATGTATCTGCGGTATGCAAGATTTCCCACCACGGAAATAAGTGCGTTTCGGCTTGGACGGAGAGTGCGTCTCCGGATGGAACGCAAACCGTAGGTGTGCTCCCAGGACCGCCGAAACCCCTCGTCAAGCTGCGGTACGGTCATACCGGCCGGGCGGTAGACCACATGCTGCGTATCATAATAGCGCCAGTCTTCATGAAGAATACGCCCCTGAGACTGAAGCTTGTCAAAAGCGGTCGTACCGGGATAGGGGGTATAGATCGCATACCGCGGGATATCGATTTTCAACCGATCCACCAGGTCGGTAGTCTGTTCGAAGATGTCGATACCGTCTCCGTCGAGTCCGAAGATAAAACATCCCTGAACCACGATGTCGTACGCATGCAACTTTGCCATAAGCAAAGGATACGAGGCGCTGCGGTTGAACGCTTTGCCGATTCCTTCGAGAGAGGCATCCCGAACCGATTCGAATCCGATGAGAAGATAGATACAGCCGCTTCTCGCCATAAGCTCCAGCATCTCGTCATCGTCGCCGATCCGCGTCGTGCACAGTCCTCCCCACACCTTTTTCAGGGGAGCAAGCGCGGAAAACAGCTCCATGGCATAGCTTCGGTCCTCCAGCAGGCTTACATCGTTGAACACGAAACGACGGGCGGGAAGCGAGGCGATCTCATCGATCACCTGTGCGACCGGACGGGTGTGCCATCCGTATCGGGCGGCCGGTATCGAGCAGAAATCACACGTATTCCTGCACCCCCGGGTGGCCATGACCGTATAGGGAGTCATGTACCCGAACCGTCGCTGCAGATCCCTGCGCGCGGTCGGCCACTGATCAAGCCCGGATGATTTTGATCGGTAAACCGGTTGCAGCGTCCCGCGTGAAAAATCCCTGAGCAGTCCCGGCCAGCTCGACCGTGCGTCGCCCACCACTATGCTGTCGGCATGTTCTCGAGCCTCTTCCATGCGTAAACCGACATGCACCCCGCCCAGTATCACCGGTACACCGGCTTTCCGGTACCGGTCTGCAATAGCATACGCGCGTGTTGCGGTACCGGTCAGGCAACTGATGCCAACCAGGTCGTACCTGACTTTTTCGGAGGGAAGCGGTTCGATACTCTCATCGACCAGGCGGACTGAAGCGTTCAGTTCAGCGGGAACCAGCGCTGCAAGTGTGGTGAGGGTAAGGGGAGCCTCACGGAACGATATTCCCCACGCGCCGAGTGCAAGCCGGTGTATTCCGGCATCCGGCATAATAAGAAGAATTTTCATCGGAGTGCACTATCCGGACAAGTGACGATAACGATCCCGTGACCTTGCGGTCGACCTGCTGTATCCCTTGAAACCTTATCATCCGGAAAATGTTCCCGGCAACAACCGGCGGAAACTGTTCCGGACCAGTGAATTTCCGCTGGCGGCAGCAGTATCCCGTAGCGCTGAAAAAAATCTTTTTTTTGCTGCACGGTCATGGATTCTCGCGGAAATCGATGTACCTGCGATACGACGTTTCCCAGTGACACACCGTATCCGGTATTGTAACTATCCCATCGAGAATGAAAATAGGTATGACTGCGCCGAGAACGCAAATAATAGGTACAAGGAGTATAGCACGAACCGGGAGTATTCGCGGAAACCCGACACCTCCCCTCTCGGCAGAAAACCGGGATGAGATAGTGGTTCCCACTGCAAAATTCGGATCAGACACTCAGTACCTCAGGAAAGAATGACATCCTACCTGGTTTCCGATTTCGGTTCCTCTGAGTACTCCAGTTTGACCCCATTCTGCTCTCGTTCGATTATCGAGAGTTCCTGTGCACCGTTGCATAAAAGAGTCGTCGGATAGACCTTTCCCTTTACTACCATGACCGCCTCGGGGTTGACCCGGTAGCGCCCCAGCAGATACCGCTGTTCCTCTTCCAGCTCGGCGATGCGTTCCTTGCTCTGCTTGATATGTGCCGTTCGTGCGATACCGATCTGTTTCACGCGATCGCGTTCCCGTGCGTCCATCTCCTCGGCCGGACCTTCCTGCCGTTCTATCGACACCTTTTTCGCAACCAGTGCTATCTCATTTCTGAGATTCGCCAGTTCATCCTCAATCTTTTTCAACCGTTCGGCGGACAGTACGCTCTTGCCCGAATACAACGCGTTTTTAGTCAGACTGTTCTCTTTACCGATGTTATTGACGTTGATCCCGCCGATCGCCTCGATGGTGCTGCCGAGTATCGTTCCCCACGAGGAAGCGAATACCCCTTCACAGTAGACATCACTCTCTGAAATAAAATCCTTTATGAAAACGTTGCCCCCCGCCTCGATCCTGCTGTTGATGACGGTTCCGGCGCTGATGTCGCCTTTCGCGTAGAACATTCCGTTTCCCATACCGCAACGAACCGCCTTTTTGACGGAAATGTTTTTTTCCGATTCCACCCTGGCATTCGGTTCAACGTTCCCGCTGATCATGATGTCGCCGTCGGCACGGACGGTAAACCCGCTCTTCACATCGCCGAATATTCCCACATTGCCGACGAAATCGATGTTCCCCTTGGTATAATCAAGATCGCTGTTGATGATAAAATCTTTCGTCACCTGAATCTCATCGAAAAGTTTCCGTGCGTTCCCCGCAACCATGGCAACGAACGTCGTGGTACGTTTTTCGGTATACATGTCTACATTACACCCCCGCCGCGGGACTTTAACACTGCAGACGGGCGGAGGATCGATTTTCTCACCGGTCACCTTGATACCGGGCTTGCCGGGGATCTCTCTTTCGATTAAAGCAATTACCTGACCCGGACGGACATTGTTGATGAGCCCCCGCTCACGGTAATCAATTTTCTTATCGGTCTGTTCGCCCACCAGAAGTTGTGTGCGAAACCGGTACTCCTCGTGACCATCCTTCCCTTCAGCCACCTTTTTTCCCTTCGCAACCGATATGCGTTCCTTTTCGGGTCCGGTTTTAATTTTATCCAGCACCTCCTGAAACCGGCTCAGTTCAAATCCATAGGTCACGGAATGACGTCTGAGAAAATCCGCAAGATCCCTCGTGGTAAAACCGGTTTTCGGGTCGATCTGCCGGATATGAACATAGGCCTGATACCCGTCATCTTCGATGCTGACCCTGAGCACCATTTCGAGCTTGAAAGATTCTGATGAATCAGTCATTGCAGTTGATCACTTTCAGGTTTAAAAACCCTTCGCCAGATCCGATCTCAAGGCACTGTGCTGAACCTCTTCGGCCAGGGCGACATCGGTCCGTTTCTTCAGATCGATAGTCTCGCTGGAATCCAGCGGGAACAGGTGTTCATCACTCATCGTATACACCGATCGGAGAACGGGAGTTTTAAATGCTGTACCGTTCGTACCGATTACCCTGCAGATTACTCCCGATTTCAGACGAAGCGACACCCCAACCGGATACAGCGACAACACCGCCAGAAGCGCCTTGCAGTACTCAAGATCCAGGGCCCCCGCCTGAGCAGCCCGTATGGTAAGTGCCATCGATGCGGTGGCCTTGGTGAATCTGCACTGTGTTTCATAGCTGTCGACAACCCCCACCAGTCGGGAAAAATCATGAATCTGCTTTGCCGAAGCATGATAGATTCTACCGGTTCCGTTGCAGTATTCATGATGCTGGGTAACCACCAGCAATGTTGACAACGGCACTTTCGTGATATTTTTAAGCATCGCGGTACCCACGACGGCATGCTGATCATACTTATGCTGTTCCGACGAATCGAGTTCATGTTTCACCATGAGGGGACGATAGGTCATCTGGTGCCCGATATCATGAAGGAGCGCCCCTATCACCAGTTCACGAAGCAGGAGCAGGGAATACCCGGATTGTGCCCCGGTAGCCAGCGACAGAACCGCGACATTAACACAATGCATGAACAGATACTTTTCGGAACTGGGCGGATGACGGGCATTCAACAGATTAAGACAGTAAAAACCATCTTGGAAATAATGATCAATAATATCTTTCGCAATGTTCTCGATCAGGACGAATTCGGTTTCCTTGTTCGACTTGAGTTGTGTGAAAACCGTTTCCAGCGACGAGGCCCATCGTGAATATGCCTCGACGAACTTTTTTTTCTCCGCGGAATCCCGTTCATTGACAATTCTCAGCGGAGTTGGTTCACGGTTCCTCTCCTTTGGAACGCGAAGGACTTCCTCCTGTCCCATCAACTGCTTGCAGAACGCCGGGGTAATCTGTTTTGAGGGATTGTAAATGAAATGATCTTCGGGTATCTGTCCGTCATTGAGCGATACCGGTACGGGTTTCTCATCTTCAGGTGCCTTTTCTTCATTCTCACGTTTCTCGATGAGTAGCAAATCCGGATCAGTGACAAGCTCCAGACTCTCCCCCTTATCGCTTTCGAGAAGCTGCTGATAGTTGTAAACCTGAAATAACTCCGACTCCATTTCGTCTCTTTTAAATAACAGCTCGGTGATGCCTTCGGCAACGAGTTTCAGATGCACCGCGTCCGAATACAGCTCTCCCTCCTTCAGAACAGGTGTAGCAGCACCTCCGAACAACGTCACCGGTACCGGTTCACCCACAGGTATCTCATCAAGAGGTACTGTTTTGAACGCGAGTTTCCGTTTCAGCTCCTCGACATCCGAACCGTCTTCCACCAGCAGCACGGTATCGATACCGCACTGATGGAGCAGAGCCCGATGCACCCGTGAGAACACCTCTCCCGGATGATGCAGGATGTCACCGCTTTTATGGCAGAGATATCCTGAAAGAGCGGTATCCGTTTCCAGCTCTTTAAGGGGAATTTCTTTCATCAATACAGACCTGACATATCTTAAAAGTGATTTTCATTAGGGTTCAATAGTAGTAATCGGCAGATTCTATTGTAACCCTTTTATCAAAGAACAGCAACATTTTAAGCGATTGCACCATCCTCTTCCGGAAATCAGACGGAAACCGGTTTAAAAAGTATTTTACCTGAATTGACTGATTTTTCTCGTAAAAAAGGATCTAGTTACGGCGCTGTTTTGCTTGAAAAAATTACTCAATTCATAAGTCAGCCAAACACTTCAAGGACCACTGGGGATAATAATCGACATTCAGGCCCTACTTCTGCTGCTTGCTGTCGGCATCGCAACGGGAACAATCACCGGACTTACCGGTGCCGGAATGTCGGTATTCATTTCAAGCATGCTGCTGTTGAGTACGCCCATCCGCGAAGTCATCGCTCTGAGCTTCGCGAGTACATTGACAAACGCGTTGGTCGCGGCAATTCCCTTTGCCCGAAAGGGCAATCTGCCGATCCTGCCGGCAACAGTCATGGCCGTGAGTGCGGCGATAATGGTTATACCGGGTTATACAATCGCGGGCAGTTTTTCCCCTGGAGTATTGAAATGGTTTATTATTGGCGGTCTGTTTGTATTCGGAATCAAAGTCGTCTTTTTTTCTGAATTTTCTGCGGGAAGCAACCCTGTTCGAACGACACCTCTTCCGATTGCCTGCCAGATCATCCCCGGGGCGATTGCAGACGGTATCATGGGTATTCTCGGAGGTGGCGGAGCTCTGCTGATAAGTATGATGCTTATTTTGATGTTCCGCATGCCGGTACACAGCACACTCGGCATCACCTTTACCGTCATGGCAGTGGCCTCGGTGCCCGGTCTTTATTGCTATGGAAGCGACGGGTTCCTCTCACTCCCCACGGCCGTCGCGCTGATACTTCCGTCACCCCTCTTTTCCTATCTTGCCGCACGGATTGCGAACGCTCTTCCGGAACGTAAAATCAGACGTTTTCTGGGAATCTATCTCCTGCTGATTTCGGTGCTGCTCCTTATAAAAAACACCGGTTTGGTGACCATGGGAGAATAAATCGAAAGACTTCGGATCAAGCCACCTCAGTACTCTGCCGGGCGGAAATACGACCTATGCCAATCCACGGTTTGAACTATTTTCCAATGAGTGGTACAATTCTTCCATCGCAGGAAAACGCCTATGAAAAAGCTTCGTTGTATTATTGTTTTGCTGTTGGCCACCATACCGTTTTCAACTTTTGCCGAAACCGGAACCATCAGCCTTCAGCAAGGCCTCGAAGGCTACTCCGGCTGCGAAGATCAGGAGCTGCGCAGCACAGAAGGGAATTTCGGCCGGGGTCCCGATGAGGGTATACTGGTGGTAAGCGAACTCTGACCGGGTTGTCCCTATGCCCGTGCGGCATTACGCTTTGAACTACTCGGCTCGATTCCTCCTGATGCGCAAATACACTCCGCCCTGCTCGAACTGTACGCAACCAGATATTATGGAAAATCACCTACTGCCGAGTATACCGTTTTTAAGCTTGCACACAAATGGGTTGAAAATGAAGCCGACTGGGAATTCGCCTCAACCGAACAAAAGTGGGTGAATCCGGGCGGTGATTACCTACCGGAGGCGGTCGCCTCACTGTATTGTGCGCAATCCGAAGGAAAAACCTGGGTGCGGTTCAATGTACGTTCCGCAGTTGAGGAATTCTGTCGCAACCCGTCGACCAATTCCGGCTTTCTACTCATCAATACGATGATGACCCAGGAATTAAATGTCTTCTCCTCCGAGGTGGAAGATCCGACGCTGCGACCGAAGCTCACCATCACCTATACGGTAAACGGGAATTCCGTTCCACGAAAATTCGCACCGCTCGTTTCGGAAAAACAACTCCGGATTCATACAACAGAAAACAGGCTTTCCTTTGACGGCACCGGCCTCTCTTCAACCGCGTTTATTCGTATCTTAAAGCCTGATGGCAGCCTGGTATATGCCTGTTGCATCGATCCGGGAAACCGGAAAATCTTCACCACTCCAGGTCCCGGTATGTATATCGTCTCCTCCGAAGAAAAAAACAGGCAAAATAGCACGTATCGGATACTGCATCCCTGATCCGGAATACGTTTTCAAACGGCTGATACCCTCAGATACCCCTGGTAAAAAAATCCGGCATCTGTTCTGAATCAGTCTATATTATCTGAATCAGTCTATATTTATTGAACATGTTCAATTTTAATATGAACATATTATTCAGAAGTGAATCAGCTCAAACGAAGCACCTTTGATCCTGAATCCGGAACAGGGGTTTCACTAAACCTTCTCCAGGGAGACGAGCTATGAAAAAGGCAGTTTTTTTCATCGTGCTTTGTACTATGCTGCTTGCCGCCTCAGCATACGCCGAAAGTAAAACGGTGGTGTTACAGCAGGGTCTCAACGAATACACCGGGTGCGAAGATCAGGAGCTTCGTGATCCGGAAACGAACTACGGAAGAGGTCCCAAAGAGGAAGTACTTCTGATAAGTGAATGGTGACCGGGCTGCCCCTATGCCCGTGCGGCATTACGCTTTGACCTCAGCACCATTCCATCCGATGCGGAAATAAGTTCCGCGATACTTGAACTTTACGCAACCAGATATATTGGTGGTTCCCAAACCGGAGATTATTCAATCTATAAGCTCACCCATGCATGGGTTGAGGGAGAAGCGGACTGGGAAAATGCCTCTGACGGTCAACCATGGACCAATCCCGGAGGCGACTATGCTTCACGATCCGTTGCGAAAGCAACCTGCCCCCGTTCCGAAGGAAAAACCTGGGTTGAGTACAATATCCTCCCCACCGTCGAGGAATTTGTCGGCAACCCTGCCGCCAATTTCGGTTTTATCATTGTCAATTCAAGAATGTCTCAGGAGATCGATTTCGTCTCCTCCGAAGGAACCGACGAGGAGTTACGACCGAAACTGACTATAACCTACGAAGAGAACCCCATTTCGGTATCTCAGTTCCGTCCGGTGCATGCACAGGTTGGAAAATTGAAGGTTCACACGACAAAAAACGGAATCCATCTGATCGGAACACCGCTTGTATCGACAATTGAAGTTGAAATTCTGACACCGGGAGGCAGATCGGTCTATTCAGGCAGACTTTCATCCGGCAGCACGAAAATAGTTCCCGTTACCGGTTCCGGAATTTTCCTGGTAACCGGCAGAACGGAAATCGGACCTGCACATATTTATCCTGCACTAGTTCCGTAACCAAGATTATTTTCTGTTCATGATGAATCTGACCGGCAAAAACACGCGACTGTATTTCACGGTCGCGTGCCTTTGGGGTGCACTCTCCGCTCAAGCGGAAGAGGTCGGTGCACTCCGCATCAAAGCCCCTGCATTTACCGCGCGGGATCTTCGCAACAAACTCGTCTCCACCGACAGCCTCCTTGCAAAGGGACCGCTTATCATCGATTTCTGGGCCACCTGGTGCGTGCCGTGCAAGGAAGAGTTCGAAGCATTGAAAAAAATCCTCCGTACATTTTCCGGAAAAAACCTGACGGTACTCGCCGTCAACGAAGACGGGCCGTCGGAGATCGCCAAAGTGAAACAGATGGTGGCCATGCGGAAACTGCCGTTTGTCGTCGTTATGGACAATGGTAAAGCCATCATGCGGAACTACAACGTCACCGCACTGCCGACGCTGTTCCTGATCGGTACAGACGGAACGATACGGTATTTTTCCCGGGGATACATTTCCGGCGACGAAGTGAAGCTTGAAGAAAAACTACATGAACTCTTCACCTCCGATAAACAGCACTAATCTACCGGCATTCCTTTTCAGCATGCTGATTGCATGCGTTCTCTCGGTTGTATCCGAAGGACAGCCGCTGCCACCGGGAGATCTCTCGGTTTCCGGTGCGAATGAATTCAGGTTCGCCGACGGGTATGATATCTCCTACGATTTTCAGCGGCCATGGCGTTATCTGACAAACGCAACCGATCTCACGGCCGGCTTCCGGAGCCTGTACCTGAAACTCCGTTTTGACGTACAGGAACCCAGCATGGGATTCAACCCACCGGAACCGGTATACCGGGAATACCTGAGCCACCGGACGCTCGGTTTCACCCTGCAGCCGTTCACCATCGAGGCAGGACATGTCGCCACCCAGTTCGGACGGGGCCTGACCCTCAGTTGCAAAGAAGACCGAGAAATCGAACAGTATTCACTTATCGACGGTGTTTACGGCCGGCTGCAGTTTCCACTTTTCACTCTGCAGGGAATTGCAGGACGCCCGTATGAACAGCGCAACGCTCCGCTGAGTCTCAGCGCCCTGCGCAACTGGAACGAAGAAGAAATAATGGTACAGCAACTCGCTGACATGCGGCTTAGAGACCTGATCGCAGGAACCTACGCAGAGTTCTTTTTCCCGGTCGAAAAACTGCCGCTCCGGTTTCTGACCTCCGGTTCGATCGCTGCAGGCATCGTACGCTACAGTTCCGAAGTCGGTCCGGTACAACTTGCCTATCGCGACACCGTCAACTACGAAGATCCTTTCTGGCACCAGGAACGTCAGGAGATGTACTTCCCTTCAGGGGCGCTGAATCTGACCTTCGGTAATTACAGCTTTTCGATCGAGAACGCGATGATGACCGGAAGGGTACACGGCTACGCGAATTCGATGGACACCTCACGGGGGGCGTTTGATTCCGTCTACACCGTACCCCGCGGATATGCTTCATACGTTTCCGCCAACGCGCTCTTCGCCGGCATCACGTTTCTCGCGGAGTATAAAAATTATTATTACGACGAAACCACCTACCTCACCGAAGAAACCGCATCGTATCTCATCCCCCCTTCGGTCCGGTACGGACACACCTGGCACCTGCTCAATAAACACCTCCTTCCGAATCTTATGGGAAACAGCATCGGCTACAATTTCACTGCAAGCTATTCCCCCGCCGATGCGACGCTTTTAACCGCGAATTTCAACTGCGGCGGCCGTCACGACGCCGACAGCCGCGTCAGAATCAAATCGGGCAGCGCCTACTGGGATGCGTATGGTGAATGGAGTCAGGAAATCGGGGAATTGATTGATTTCCGGATCGGTGTTGACTACGGAAAAATCGATCCGGAATTCAGTAAAGTGACGTACCGGACACTGGCCGCGGATATCGATTTCGGCCCGCTGCGCAACAGACACTCTTTCGGACTCACCTTCGAGGGACAACTCAACGATAAACCCTTCTTTGCCGAACAATCGATCGATGCACTCAAGGACCTCATCGTACGGCTGGTACCGGCGGATTCACTATCGCCTTTTATCAATCCGTCAACCGGCGACACGTTGCATAAAGACACGCTTTTGTATGATTACCTCGTTGCTGAGAGTGACCGTTCGAAGTACACACAGTATGCGCTCAACCTTCTGACGACACTTTCCTACGGTTTCTCTCCCTGGTTCATTGTATCGGTAACCCTGGAGCATGAAGTGGCCCTCGAAACGCAGGACTACATTCATGTCGTTTCGGATATCAGCTCAAAAATTAGGAATTACGCTTCGATCGGTATAAGCGCGAAGCCATTTCCAAACCATGAAGTAACCCTTGAATACGGTTCAATGAGCGGCGGAAAAAAGTGTACCCTCGGCACCTGTGTCGATCTCCCGCCCTTTAAGGGTTTCAAAGTTACGCTTGTCAGCAGATTTTAAGTAATCGTCACGCGATACTCTTTTTCAGAACCCCTCATCTCGGGTTTTCAGACTGTTTCGAACCATTGGAATTTCCCCTGCAACGAAATGAATGTACCGGCTCATTTACCACAACGATATGGTTCCGTGGAATGACGGGGATTATTCATCTGTAGAACGGTACTTTTTCCTGACCGTACAGAAAAAAAACAGTTATTTTTCAACGGGAACTGCAGTAGCTTTCTGGCGTTAAAATCGAACAGTAACAGGTATTTGTTTTCCGGTAAATTTTATTGAAATTTATTCACCTCATCACTTTTTAAAGGAATGGAATATGATAACGACACGAAATATTTCCTTTCTGGTCCTCTCGTGTACCGTTGCACTCAGCGGTTTTTCCACGGCAGCAAATGCCGCAATGACCGCTGCGGAGAAAGCGGTAAAGGCAGCCCAGATTGATAATCTGCGGAAAAGCGGTGCAACGATTACCGTACTGGACGGTACCACTCCGGTCCCGAATCTCGAGCTTCAGATCAAACAGATACGGCACCACTTCGGATTCGGAGCCGCGATCGCCAAATGGCCGTTCGACTCCGCAGGTGCAATTTATCCGGAAACCTTCAAGAAGTACTTCGAGTGGGCCACCCCCGAAAACGAAATGAAGTGGCCGGAGGTACAGTACGAAGAGGGTGCCGATAATTACGTCAAGGGAGATTTTCTCGTGGATTGGTGTCATACGAATGATATCAAAGTACGCGGTCACAATCTTTTCTGGAATCAGTCGCTCAACTGGGTTCCGGAATGGATGTCCTCAATAGCATATGAAAAGGACTACGCTAAAGGGCAGCAGGTGGTTGACGAGCGTATTCAGGGCGCGATGACCCGGTATAAAGGCAAGTGCGCGCACTGGGATATCATCAACGAACTGATCCACGGACAGGTCCCCACGGATACGACCGATGAGAACAGTCCTCAAATCGGCTCCCTCAAGGCCCTCACCGGAAGGGAAGACCAGGATATTTTCAAATATGTTCTTGACGAGTGTGCAAAAATCGATCCCGAGACCCGATTCTGTCTCAACGACTATAACCTCGTTACCCAGTGGTCGGATAGGGATGCATACATCACCGCGGTGAATAATCTTATAAGCCAGAATTGCAAGATCGACATACTTGGTTTGGAAGGTCATTTCGGAGGCAATGTCGACCCGACTGATCTCAAGGCGAAAATCGATGATATCGCCACCCGCATACCCGACAAGGAAATGTGGCTTACCGAAGTGGATTTCGAAGCATTTGAAAATGATCGCCCCGCACGACTGGAAGAGATTCTTACCACGGCATTCGCACATCCGCGGATAGGCGGTGTCGTGCTCTGGGTATGGTGGGAAGGTGCCCGCTGGCGGGAGGCGCTTACCAGTTTTCTCGTCGACTCAAGCTTCGCCGAGACGAACATGGGCGCAAAATGGCGGGAACTTCTGGGAGGATGGACCACCAGCCTCACCGAATCCACCAGTGCCGAAGGCAAGGTGACTTTCAGCGGGTTTCAGGGGAAGTACGTTATTACCATGCAGAAAGGCGGTCAGCCGGTTACCGATACCATCTATCTCAATCCCGGAAACGCGCAGAACTTCACCATTCCGTTCGACCAGCTCGTATCCGTCGATTCTCCGCAAAGAATTTCGAGGACCGGCCGGACGATACTTTTAAATGGAAGCACAATCTCATTTCACCTGCCCGCATCGGCTACCGGGCAGTTATATATTTCAGCCTATTCTCTCTCCGGAAAACTGCTTGAACGGAAGCCACTGTCATTTGCCGACGGAATATCATCCGCCCTGACCATGCCTGCAGGATGTCATATTTACTCCATCGGAACCGATACGCAGGTATTTCATACGGTACGGGGCTTGAATATTCACTGACGTTCCGGATCTGCTCAAGAAATGAAACAAGGGGTGGAAACACCCCTTTTTCTTTGTACGCACGCTACCGCTTTCATGCTGAAACGATGCATCATCCCCGGCTCTATCAGATGCACACCTTCAGCGAAGCGGCCGTTCATTGATAAACCGTTTTCCTACGAGGTATTTTTAACATTTACTTCATCTCACGACAACAGAACCTTATTATCCGACAGATTTCTACCTTTTCACGAGAGTACCGCAACCATGACTACTGCAACCATCGGAAAATTCTTTTCCCTCTCCGGCAAACAGATCACCGATGTCTACGAAAAAAACAGAATGGGCATCCACAACCAGGGACACTATTTGTCGGTCTCTTCTCCGCAGGCGATTGCACAGGAAGGAACCCTCACACTCTCGATGATCGTCTCCCCCTACGGGACGGTAACAGGACTGAAAGATGCGGGAGCACTCATTTTTCTCAACGATAATCCGCTGCGCCTCGCTTCGGTTCCCTTCATACGAATCGATGGCGGCAGTCCACTGCTTTTAACGTTTCTCGACCCTTCAACACTCAACGCACCGGATGACTTTCCACTTCCCGGCAACTATTATCCGCCATCTGTTCAACAGAAAAACTGCTCCGTTGCAATTGCCACTCCACTGGCAGAGATGCGGTTTAACCTTGCAAAGACCGATGTGGTTCGCAGAATTGTCCCCCCGCTTTTTTCGGAGAAGGACCAGTTCACCCCGGCAACAGTCGAGGAATACAGCATCACCAACCGTTCATCAAAGCCCCAGAGGGTTTCGCTGGTGGTACCGATGCCATCGCTCGTCAATCTATCCATAAGGAAAAGCAGACCGCGTGAACAGGATTACACCTTTCTCGCCAATGCCGCGGTGAGTGGTCATAGCCACAGTTCCTTTTCCCGCAACGGAATTACTGGCGTTGTAATGGGAAGCAGCGCATCGAACGACCGCATGGTGATCGCCGTTCCGCAGAGCGACAAGTGGAGTATCGCCACCCAGAAGGCATTCAGACTGCGTAATTACAATCAGGACCTTGTACTTGCCGCCGATGGAGACTTTCATCATCCCAATACAGTCACCCCCGGCAACGATTACGGAGCTGCGGTAGCGATTACCGCAACGGTTGCGCCCCGATCAACCGTGACCATCCCGGTCGCTAAAGTGCTCGACTTTCCCCAGCAACGCTACAACGACGGCGTAGCAATTGACCGGTACTACTGTAATGACTACCCGTCAACTGATACCCGTGCAATGGACATTGCACAGCAGGCGCTCGAAAACTGCACCTCCTGGCGTGAACGTACCGTCGCTGTTCAGGAGGCGATGTTTGATGCCGTACACCGCTCTCCCGCCTGCGCGGGTGATGAGGAATCGGTGCTGCGGACCGTCCGTCTGCTGCTTAATGAACTGAGTTACCTCTCCTCCAATGCCTCGGTGCTCGATCGCGAAGGACAGGCCCGTTTTCTCGAATGTTTCGATTACCCGTTCAACAACTCCGCCGATGTGGATTTCTACTCCAAACTGCTTCTGGCGGCATTCCCCGAAATCGAACTGGATCTCTGCCGGAAATTTATCGATTCGATCAACAAAAAAGATGATGATTTCCGTTTCTTTCATGTATACATCGGTAACCCGGTACTTCAGCGGGACTATATGGACCTGCTTGAACGGGGTGAAAAAACCGCAGGAGAAGACATTCACACGTATGCGCGGAAAAAAGAGGAGGGGGCGGTCTACCACGACCTCGGATCATTGACATCAGGTAACCCGCTGCGGAACCGTTCGGAATACACCTGGTTCAACACTTCATACTGGATCGATCTGCTTCCGAAACTCACCCTGCGGGTGCTGCGGGATGCCAAATATACCGGCGACACCTCAATCGTGACCGACAACTGGGAGACTCTTAAAAAAGGCTTCAATTATCTGATTGGTCTCGATTACGACGGCGACGGCGTACCGGAAGGACGACCGGGAGAAGTACGCAACACGTACGACAACATTCCGTTTGCCGGTGTTGACGTATACGATGCGAATCTGTTCGTCGCCTCGCTGCTTGCCATGATCCGGATGGCGGAAATTACCGGTGATACCGCAGCGAAAAGCAGGTTTGAAACCATGCTCAACACCGCACAGGCAACCTACGATTCGCTCTGGCTCGAAACAGCCACGGTTGACGGACGCGAGATGGCATACTACATCACCTGTACCGGCACCGATGCCACCAACCGCTGTACCGATGTGTTCACTGATCAGCTCGTGGGACTCTGGCAGTGGATCGGTATGGGCGAGAAACCATTTCTGCCAAAAGAGCGGGTTGTCCGACTCCTGAAAACCATTTATGAAAACAACCGGACCCCCATGGGGTGGGCCACCGCCCGTAAACAGGACGGGTCTCCGGTTGACAGCGATCAGGGGAAAGATGTCTGGATCGCTTCCAACTACGTGCTGGCACAGATGCTTGATTATTACGGACTGTTCGAGGAGAGCAAAGAGGTCTATCAGGTAATGGACCGGATTATTTTCAGCCACGGCAATTCGCTCAATACCGCCGAGAGTGTCCGCCCTGAAATTGAAAAGCAGGAGGGGGAGAAAAAAGCGGGTCCTCACTATATCGTTGCGAGCTACCCGCGGCCCGGAGCCATTTACGACACCCTCTTTCTGACAGCGATCAGAACCGAGTGGGAGCGTACTCCGGAAGCTGCGTTTCTCAACAGCGAGATGCTCCAGAAGATCCGAAAATCAGTATTTCTGCAGTAATGATTGATAAGGTTGGGTATTTCCGTTTGCAGGAACCCATTGATTGCGGAAGCCTGGCTGGAATGTTTCCCCGAAAAGATTTGATGCAACAATCTTCTCAGTGGGGTCTCCAGACCCATGTTGCATAATGCGTTGATTTGTTCGTAGTTATAATCAACGGTCGATCTCCTGCATCCTATTTCGGGTGCAGTGACCCATACACTCCTGCTTCCTGTAAGGTTAACGGTGTGCAATTTCTCAACTCAGAAAGTCGCATTTTCAACAAAACAGACTAATTTTGGCCTATGTTACCTCAAAAGCAGCAATGGCTGTCTGGTTGGCACGCTTTTTGTATTAAATGAAACCGACTCAACAGGGTTCACGGTGAAACCAGAAACAGATCACTTCAAATTAAGGAGAAGAAGTATGAAAAAGATGATGCTTGCTGCAACGACCTTTGCACTCTTGACCGGTAGCCTCTGGGCACAGGATCTGGGAAAGGATATTACACCACCAGTCATCGATCCGGTAACAGAGGAATTCAACAACGTTATCAATGAATGGCTGGCATACAATAATATGGACAAAGAAGCCGCCTACTCCGTTCTCTCTGACCTTGAATCGAAAATACGGGAGGATTTTCCCATGGATGCAGCCACGCAGAAGGCGCTTCAAAATCTCGCTGACACGGAATACAAGCAGCTTAGTGCTCTTGCGAATGAGCTGGGGTATGACAACTTCAAGGACGCAATAGAAGCAGGCCATCCACGGGCGGGAGAATTTGAAGAGATCAGTAAAAACTTCCACCAGCAGCGCGACGATCTGACCAGAGCATACAACGAAGAATTTCAGAGACGTTACCATACGACCTGTATCGATGCTCTGGAACGACTGATGGAAAACGGTCAGGCAATGAAATAGAATCACTGAATATAAGGGAGCCGTCGTTATGTCGGCTCCTCTTTCTCTGGAACAGAAAAATGGCCCTTCAAAAAAAGAAAATCACCCAAAAATCACTGCACCCGTTTTTCGTCAAAACCGGTGCAGTGGTTTTTTTCGTAGTTTCGATAGCCGCCGCAGGAGATGGTTCCGAGTCAGCACTGCTTAATCAGCTCTATAACGAGATTATGGGATCAACAGCCAGCCGGGCGGTCTCCATGGATTCGATAAGACCATCTTCCTCCACTGCCCCTGGATGCGAGGTCACTACGGGACCCCGGGAAGACGCCACCACTGATCCTTCATCCGACCGACTACAGCAGGAAATAGAAAAACTGATGCAGGATGTCCGGACCCGTCACTCAGATGCGGTAAAGTTCATGCAGGATAACAGCAACCGATAACCTTTTTACGGGAAACCTCGTAACCATGCCCACAGCCATATTAAAAACAATCCTCTTCGTCCCGGCACTCATTGTCGTACTGAATGCAGACACCCAGGTTTTTCAGGACGAAACCTTTCCCTACCGGATTGTCTGCAAACCGGAATGGACGGAATCGACAAAAAATGACAGCATGCTGACTCTCAACTATTCCGCCCCCGGCAAGAAAACACGGCTGCAACTTAAAAAATATCCGATCGACAGCACCTACGATACAACAACGTTCGAGTGGTCACGTCTTAATTACGCCATCAACAAGGAACTCGCCATCGGATTCGGAAGACTGATCTTTGTTGACACGGGAGCGACAAAAAAGGTCGGTGAGTACCGCGCGTTCGAAATGTTCGCCTTTTACTCGGAATCGACCGCAACAGAGATTGTCTGGTGGGCCGAATACGCCCGGTGGACGGAACACGACGGCTACGGCTATCTTGTGTCCATTATCGGTGACACGACGGAGATGCGTGAAAATTATGCAGTGTATAAAACACTCATGGACTCGGTCAGTCTCGGCGACCTTCCGACCGCACTGCTCCCCGGACCGGATCTCCGACACCAACGCGCGAACACCCTGCCGTTACTTTCGAACCGACGGCAGGCAGCTGCATATCTGGACCTGCTCGGCAGGGAGGTGCAGTCCTTTTCACAACGGAAAAACCGTCTCCTGGTAGGGGAAAAATTGAAACGTTCCCGTATCCGATAAACCATAAACGTTGACACCTGTGACCGATACCGCACGACAACACTATCCGCATTGCCGCAGGGAATTGTTCCCTGCGGCACTGTTGTTTTATCTCATCACCACCTCATTGACCCATGCAGCGGTACCGCCCGGAATGGACTGTATGAAATGGCGTGATTCGATGATCACCGCAGGGGTACGAAACCTCGACGGCGGAAATCTCGATGCCGCCCGCAGTTACCTGACCGCAGCATACGAATGCGGCATGAGTAAAGACAGCATGCACTATTTCGCCGCTGAGCTCTTTCTGCGCTCAGGGGCGCTCGACACCGCACTTACCTTCAACCGTGCACTTGAACAGGGAGGGCATTTCAGTCGCAAAGCCTGGCTTGAACAACGTTCGAGAATTTTCCGCAGAGCCGGATGGATTCGACCTGCAGATTCCCTCGTCGCACTGTACAGTAATCACGGTCGTCATGATATCTCCGCCACCTTCACAGGAATCCGCAATGGAATGGCAATCAACGGCATCACCTTTATGCCGCAACGATACCTGTTCACCTTTCCCGATGTTGATATTGACGATTACGGCAAATGCGGTGTCGACTGGAAATGGACACGATATACATTCTTCAGGCTGCCGAAGATATCAATAGGGGTAAACGCCCGCACCGAACTCCCGCTTCCCACCCGGCACAGTTTCGATGAAAGCAACGACACGCTCATGCGTAATTTCACCCTCAGTGTCAGCCTTGGTGAACTTCCTGTTACCCCGGTATATACCGTAAGCTACCGCTTGCGGCTCCATAAAGATCTGCGTACCGACCATTTCGCCATACACCGTTTTTCTTTTTCCTTCGCCAGGAACGGAATGGCCGCGCTCCTTCAGGAGACCAAATGGATACCTGATCAGGGAATCGATGACAGTCGCACCGAGATTGCTCTTTTCAGATTACCATTCGGACGAAATATCCGGACAACGATCGGGGGATCAGCGGCACACCATTTTTCACGATCAGATCTCTATCAGAACCGGCTCAACCGTAACAGCATTTTCAGGCCGCTACCGCTCGGATTCGTTGACACGCTCACACCGGGAGAACGCTACCGGTACTTTACCGACCGGCAACTCACCACCCGATACGAACTGCCCGAAGACCAGCTTCCCGATATGAGCGCTTACTGGAGTGCACAACCGGGTATGATGATGCTTTCGCCGCTTCCCGAGCATGATCTCAACGGATCGGCCAAAGTATCGTTCCAGTTCCGGCTGCCGAGGAATATGAAAATCGGACTTTTCACTTCCTTCACGGGAATGTGGTTTCCCCGGAAGATAGAATGGTATTCGGTGGCGCAACCGGTAAGTGTCCTGCCAAGTTATGTTTATGATGCCTATTCAATTGTCTTCAACAATGCCGATGGAAAGTACTATCTTAATAAAAACCGGACGAGTCTCAACTATGAACCCGGTGAACTCATCGAGGTACACCGTCATACCGCAACAAGAATTGACGGTTACCTGGCCGGGACACTACTCTTTGAAAAAAAATTCAAAACTGTTGGCAACATCTTTATTCTCGGAACATATTTGAAAGGGTTCTCGACCATCGACCGCGACGGTCCCGTGGCGATACTGAATTCCCTCTGGGAGATTTCGGCGGGATGGAAAAAAGAGATTATGCTGGTGAAACGATGAAACATCTTCTGCTTCTGCTGCTCGCCTTAATCGTAATTTCATGTGATGATTCCGGGAATCTGCTGAAAAAGGGTTCGGTACACCTTGCTCTGGGAGATTATATACGGGCCCGTGAATGTTTTGCATCCGAGGTTGACCGCCACCCCTCCTCCGCCGCAGCACGAATCGGTCTCGGCAAAGCACTATTGCAGGAGTACGCATCAGGTTCCCGTGACAGCACGTTGCTTGTCCGCAGTATCACACAACTCGAAGCTGCCCGGACACTCCGTCCCGATACCGTGGTAGAAAAACTGCTTTCTCTCGTCTGGCTCAAACGTGCCGAGGGACTCCTCGCCGCGGCGGATACCGTTACGGCACTGCAGGCGCTCTCCCGCTCCACTTCACTTGATCACGCTTCCGCACCACCGGTCAATCTCGCGGGCATTCTTTACTTCCACCGCGGCGAACGAGATAAAGCTCTTAATCTTTTCCGTAAAGTCATCACGCTCGACACCGCCAGTGTCAGCGGGCGGTTCAATGCCGGACTGGTGCTCTGGACCGACAGAAACTTTACGGTAGCCTATGATTATTTCTTCGCCGCCGCGAAGCGATCCCCCGACAACCCGGAGATTCTGCTCTGGGCGGCCCGGGCAAAAAAAGAGGCGGCGGGTGGGACACCATGAGACTCCCTCACGGCTACACCCATCCGGTAACGATCGGTACCGGATCGTTTTCCACCGTAGTACGTGCACGGCAGGAAAAACTCGACCGTCCCGTTGCTCTCAAAATGATCCGTACACAGGGACGCAGCACCGCGACGGCAATAGAGAAAGAGGCACGGTTGTTAGCCTCGGTATTACTCCCCTGTGCCCCCCGCATATACGACATTCTGCGCCACGGATCGACCGTTACCCTGGTTATGGAGTGGATCTACGGCATTACCTTGTCGATGGTCATCGGTCAATCATCCGACTCCCGGTTGCGCAGTGCCATTGCAGCACAGATGATTCACGCTCTTGCGCAACTGCACCGGGCGGGTGTGGCACATCGGGATCTCAAACCCGACAATATCATTGTTACGCCGGATCGGGGAATCATTTTTGTGGATTTCGGTTTTTCCACGGTGGCTGGAGCAACGCCCCCCCGGGAATCAGCTCTCAGGGGAACCCCGCGCTACATGGCACCGGAACTATGGACCGACGGGAATACCGTCGATTTTTTCCGCGCGGACCGGTATTCCCTCGGCATGGTCCTGAAGGAACTCTTCAACGATGATACCCCGCAACCGGTGGAAGAGCTCCTGCGGAGTGATCCCGCGGATCGCCCCGGAGACAGTACGGTATTCGAGCGTCACTGGTTGGAATCAACCGCTGCGTCCGATCCTGCCGCAGTAGCGGCGATGATCGCTCCGGCCGCCGCGGAGTACACTTCCCGGCTCTTTGTAACCGGTGCACAGGCCCTTACTGTGTCCGGACAACCGACAGAAGCCTATTCGCTGCTTACCGAAGCGATTGACCTCTGGCCCGACAACCACGAAGCGATCACCCTTCTCAGCCATCAGTTCTCCACCCCGTTGCAACCACACCGGTGGAAGCAGTGGTTTATCAGGTGTATCGCGGCAGCCGGTTTCGCCGCAGCACTTATCGCTGCGTACGTTTACGGCACAAGAACCACCCGGACCATCGTGGCCCTTACGGATATTCAGATTCCAGGTACTGAAGAACTGTTTCTGACACTACCGATATCCGGAGCAGGTCAGCAGGCAGACAGGGCCGTGACCGCAATGTTCCGCGACGGAACCACCGCGCTTACCGGTACCATCCGCGTGCTGCACCCATCCTCAAATACCGGTGTATTACACTGCGACGGCCGGATCACCCCACCGACACAGGAAATAAGTACTACACTGACCGTCGATGCCTGTACTCACCGTGTTGAATGGTTCGATTCCTCCGGTCGCTGTCGCGCAGGAGAAACGATTGATGTGCTTCCGTTCGCCACGACCACCGTTTCGTTACGAAAGAACGTAACCTATGACTGATTCGGCGACATCAGAAGGTTTGCCACGACTCATACGTGATGCTGACGGCAGGGTCTTCCCGCTTTCCGTACGGCTCACCACCATCGGTAGTGCTCCGAAATGCAGGATAGTCCTCACCGGCAGCGATAGTTCTCCGCATGTCGCCCATATAATTTATAGTGACGGTTTTTTTTCCGTCGCCGCCGTCAGCCCGACGACTCCCGTAAAACTCAATAATGCAGTTCTCGTAAATCAGACTCGTCTTTCCGAAGGGGATATTCTCACCATCAACAGCGAGACATTCCGTTTTTCAGGTGGAATCGGGGCAGACAACAATAGTACCGGTTCCTCCGCGGCATCACCGCTGCACCGGTTTGTTGCCGCACTCTCCCGACTCGCCCGTCGCCCCGAAGCCGATGCCCGAACCGAACTTCTCGCCGCAGTTGCGCAACTGCTCTCTTCCGACGCGGCACGGCTGGTCATCGAAGAAAAGGAAGATCAGTTCACGACCATCGCACGGTTCCCCGAGGGAAGTGACCTCGACCGTTTCTCACACCGCGCCATCCTCTGGGCCCGGCAGCAGGGAACCACCAT
>JAFGHA010000291.1 GCA_016930275.1 Chitinispirillaceae bacterium | reverse complement strand
TTTCGATGGGGGGGGATTGCGATACCATCGCGGCGATGGCCGGGGCGGTTGCCGGGGCGCGGCTCGGTGCGGAGGGACTTCCCGTCAGCGTCATTTCATCAATTGAAAACGAGCGTGAGGGGATCGATTTCATCCGGGAACTGATAAAACGGGCAGCAGGCAACAGGTGATGGCCAGGATTGAAAACCGAATTATACAGAGGATTTTTCGTAGTATATAAGAGAAACGGAGGGGAGAGGATTCGAACCTCCGGTAGAGTTACCCCTACGCAGGTTTAGCAAACCTGTGCCTTAAGCCAGCTCGGCCACCCCTCCAAAAGTGGAAGTTGAGTAAATATACACATTCTCCATTTTAAGAACAAGGTTATTTACCTCATTGATGCCTTTTTGCGTGCATCCTGTTGAGCGTGGATATATAATTACGTAAAACGTATATTTGTTTTGGAGTTACAAGAAACCACAACGGAATCTGACGTATGAAAACAAAGAATCATCTGATTCATAAAAACACTTCACTGCACCGGTACAGGTACGTATCTGAACGGTTGTCTGTAATCTCTCTGGAACGCTATGGAAAGTAAGGACCTCAGACAGACGTATTACCGGTATCTTCGTTATATTCTCGCGAAAGATGAAACCACCGCTACCTCCTACGATAAATACATGGCTCTGGCATATGTGGTCAGAAGTGAACTCACCGATAACTGGATAAAAACTCAGAGAAAATATTCCAGCCAAAACGTGCGCAGAGTCTATTTCCTCTCGATGGAATATATCTTCGGCAAGAGTATGAGTCAGAATATTCTCAATGTCGGTATCGAGGAGTCGATCAAACAGGCAGTTGCCGCGCTCGGATTTTCACTCAACGAACTCTATGAACAGGAAGATGACTTCGAACTGGGAAATTCCGGTAAAGGCAGAATGGCGTCCTGTTATCTTGATTCCATGGCGACGCTCGGCATTCCCGCAATGGCCTACGGGTTGCGATATGACTATGCGCAGTTCCAGCAGCGGCTTAATAACGGCATGCAGGTTGAACGGCCGTACGACTGGCTCCATCGCGGACATCCATGGGAGATCATACGTCCGGAATACTCTTGCGCGGTTGATTTCAATGGTACGTGTGCACTTTGCGACGAGAAAAATTCTCTTGGCCCGTACGCATGGAATGCGGGTGAACAGGTACATGCGATTCCTTACGACGTACCGATTGTCGGATACAGGAATGATGTAGTCAACACCCTCAGGTTGTGGTCGGCCAGAGCGTCTGAGGAGTTTCTTCCGGATTACACCAATCACGGCGATTACGTTCGTGCATGCGAAGAAAAATCCGAACTGGGAAGAATCACCAAAGTTCTTTTTCCCGAAGAGGACGTGCGTCGGTCAACCGAAATGCGCATGAAACAGCAGTATTTTTTTATTTCCGCTTCGCTGCAGGATATCATCCGTCGTTACAAGGTTTCCAACAAAGATCTACTCGATTTTGATAAAAAAGTGGTGATTCACCTCAACGGCAGCAGATGTGCTCTCGCCATTCCCGAACTGATGCGCATTCTGGTCGATGTGGAAGGAGTACCGTGGGAAAAAGCCTGGAACATTACCAGTAACGTGTTCTCGTATACCAGTCATGCGATGCATAAAGATCATATCGAAAGCTGGCCGATATACAAAGTGACACAGATGCTGCCGCGACATATGCAGATCATGTTTGATATCAATCAGGAGCATCTGGAAAATATCCGTACCACGTTCAGTTCCGACGAGGAAATCGTCCGTGAACTCTCTCTGATTGAGGAAGGGGATGTAAAAAGAATACGGCTCGCAAATCTGGCGGTATTGAGTTCATTCAGCGTCAACGGAGTATCCCGTATACAGACGGACATCCTCTGTAAAAAGCTTTTCCCGGTGCACTCCCGATTTTTCCCCAATAAATTCAGGAATGTAACCACGGGAGTTGCCCATCGGCGATGGCTGCTCACGGGTAACCCGGAACTCTCGGACCTGTTGTCCGCTACCATCGGATCCTCCTGGACCGTCGACTCCGACCAGCTGAAGCTTCTTGAGGGAAAACTCAACGACCGGTCAACACTGCAGCAACTTTCCGATGTCAAGCTGGCCGCCAAACGCCGGTTGTGTGATTATATAGAATCGGTCGGCGGAAGGCATCTTGATCCCTACGCGCTGTTTGATGTACAGGTGGGAAAGATTCATCCGGGGAAACGGCAGGTACTGCATCTGTTTCACATCCTCAACGACTATCTCAGGATCAAATCGGGCGCGACCATTGTTTCTCCCCGCGTACATATCTTTTCGGGGAAGGCTTCGCCGTCGGACTTTCTCGCCAAACAGATCATCCACCTGATCAGCGTCGTTTCGGATATTGTCAATCAGGATGCCGAAGTCGCCAAAAAACTTGCTGTGGTGTTTCTACCCAACTTCGGAATGACCCATGCTGAGCGTATAATTCCCGCGGCTGATCTCTCGGAACAGCTCGCGACACCGGTATTCGAAGCCGCCGGAACCTTCAATATGAAATTCGCTTTCAATGGTGCGTTGACACTTGGAAGCAGGTGCGGTTCCAACATCGAACTCGCCGAAAAAATCGGGGAACCGCCATTCTATTCATTCGGAAAAATGATCGATGAGCTTCTGTCGCTGCAAGCGTATACCCCGTTCGCTCTTACCGAGGCGGACAAGCGACTCAAAGCTATATTCAATCTGCTGGAAGAGGTGCTTCCTTCACTTCCCGACGGGAATTCCGTCTATCCGCTGCTTTCCTCGCTTAGAGATACCGACCGGTATTTCATTATGCTGGATTTCGATGATTACATCAGACAGCAGGAACGGATCGATACCGCTTTCGGCGACCAGTGGGAATGGGGACAGAAAAGCCTGTTGACGATTGCCCGGTGCGGCTATTTCAGCAGTGACCGCACGATCCTCGATTATACACAGAATATCTGGAAAGTGGCTGTTTCATGAGAAGAGAAAACAGGTTGTCGGGTATCCCGGTGGTTTCGGGGTGGGGGGCCGGAAGCGCCTATTTCGTGGGGCGGGCGGTGCAGCCGACCGCGACCGTCTCGATTTCCCGGCAGGATATCGGCGACGAAATAATGCGGTTCAACGAAATCCGTGAAAAAGCCAGAAAAGATTACCGGCAGCACATTGCGGAACTCAGCACCACTTCGTCAATCGACACGTCGATACTTAACATATACGAACATATTCTTGACGATCCGGCGTTCATCGGTCAGGTAGTCGAAACGATATCCACGAAACTCTACGATCTCGAAACCAGTGTCCGTCTCGTTTCAAACGAGTTCGTCAAACGATTCGATAGTGCCGGTACGGCCTATTTCAAGGAACGAAGCGGGGATATGGTCGAAGTGTGCGAGAAGCTCATATCATTTCTCTATGAAGATGATGGCCGGAAAAAAACCTTCATTGAACCGGTGGTACTGGTGGTGCTGCGGACGTTCACCCCGACGGATATCCTCACCTACGACAAGTCGAAAATACAGGCGGTGATCACCACGAGCGGCGGAAAAACATCTCATGCCGCAATTCTTGCCCGTTCCTATTCGATTCCGGTTGTTTCCGGTATCACCAATATCAACGAAAATATACGCCCGGGAGATCCGCTTCTGGTTGATGCCGAAAAAGGATATGTTTATGTGCGTCCTAACGCAACCATCAAGGCGCGATACAAACGGCTGCCGTCCGACGTGACCACCTTCGAGGCGCTCAAGGACAAATGGCGGCGTCCGGTATATACAAAAGATGGAATTCAAATCGATGTGTTAGCCAATATCTCTCTTGCCGAAGATGCCGATGAGGCACGGGAACACGGTGCGGACGGTATCGGACTGGTCAGAACCGAATATCTGCTTTCAAACCGCAAAGAAATGCCGTCGGAACAGGTTCAGTACAAATACTATAAGAGCATACTCGACAAAGCGGGAAAAAAGTGGTGCGTTATCCGTTTGTTCGATATCGGAGGTGATAAAGTTCCGAAATTTTTCAACATGCCCATGGAATTCAATCCGTTCATGGGATGGCGTGCCATACGAATTTTTCTGGAACGTCGGGATCTTTTTGAAACACAGCTGACCGCCATCATGCGTGCCGGCGAAAAGCATGACTACGGGCTGATGGTACCAATGGTGACCACTCTCCAGGAATGGCAGGATGCGCTCAGTGTTATTGATAATGTGGCAAAAAAACTCGGTGTCAAAAGACCGAAATGCGGAGTTCTTTTCGAAGTGCCGCTGGCGATTCTCGAAATGGAAACATTCATGAAAGAGATAGATTTCGCCTCGGTGGGTACGAATGATCTTATCCAGTACCTGAGCGCCGCCGACCGGAATAATGCAAAAGTAAACTATCTGTACAATCCGGTGGAACCGGCGTTTCTTCGTATCATCCGTAACGCGATACAGTGCGCGAATGACAACGGTATGCAGGTTTCAATCTGCGGCGAGATGGCCGGAAACCCCATGCATGCCGTTCTGCTGATCGGACTCGGGTTGCGAAGGTTCAGCGTGATTCCGCGTGCGATTCCTATCCTCAAAGAGCTTATCGCGAATATCAGTTATGCAGAAGCCGCCGAAAGTATCTCACATCTGGAAGCGATCGATTCGACAACTTCACTCTCGCAGTGGCTGAAAAACCTCAACAAGCGATTGCTCGGTGATGTACTCGCGAACCTTCCCATCGAAGTCGATGTCTGAACAATCAGGATACTCTCCGGAGAAATACCGGTATTCAGGCCCGCTCCATACCAACCAGTCGGAGAAATTCATTCCGGGTCGCATGCTCATCTCTGAAGCTGCCGAGCATCGCTGAGGTTACCATTTTCGAATTCTGTTTGGAAACGCCACGCATCATCATGCAGAGATGCTGCGCTTCGATAATAACCCCGACTCCTTCGGCGGCAATGGGTTCCATCAGACAGGCGGCTATCTGCTGTGTCAACCGTTCCTGTACCTGAAGCCGCCGCGAGAAACAATCGACCAGACGTGCAAGTTTACTTACACCGTACATCCGGTCACGTGCGATATAGCCGATGTGGCATTTGCCGAAAAAGGGGAGCATGTGATGTTCACACATGCTGTAGAGTTCAATATCCCTGACGATGATCATATGATTGCAGTCTTCGTGAAAAATAGCGCTTCGGAGTATTTCGACAGGATTCTGCCGGTACCCCTGCATCAGGTATTCGAATGATTTCTCGACACGTTTCGGTGTGTCACGAAGGCCTTCGCGCTGCGGATCTTCACCGATATCTTTCAGAATTGAACGGATGGCATCTTGCATTGCTGTAAAATCCCTTCATTTGTACATTGAAATAATTGTGCAACCGTTACTGAAAAATAACCCTTGCGTTTCCATGCAGTGTAATTTTCCGGATCGGGGTGACGTTTCTTGAGTGTTGGATAAAAAAAACGAATAAGGTATTTTATTGAGTGTGCGTGATCAGATACATTCTCAGACCGGATCGGTTTAACCCACAGGAGCGTGGTTCATGAAACATGCAGCGGCGAAAAAAGGTTCATCAAAATCATCGTTTGTCCAGGCTGTTTTATTGATAGTTTTTCTGGTACTGGGTTATCTCGGTTATTCAGTACTGAAAAAGGGTGGTTTGACCGCCGGTTTGAACTCATTCCTCGATACCGATATCTCTGATTTCAGGTCACTCCAATCGATGAAAGAGGAACAGAAAACCGCATTGCAGAAAGCGTTCGGAGGATTCTGGGTGTACCGGACCACTTCCGAAGATGCTCCTGTTCAAAAAGAGGAACGCCTGGAATTGCGGGATAACGGTATTATATGGCAGGTGATCCGGTGGCAGGTGGTTTATCCGGATGCAGATACCGCCGTTTACTATCATGTCCGGCATGGATATCTGAACCCCTACAGTATTGCGGCTGATGAAAAGAGTGTTGTCTGTGAAGTTCGAACCATCCGGCAGGTGTTTATTGTCGACGGGGATACCTGTTTCGGGAAAAGTCAGGTCGATGAACTGTGGCAGACACGAATAAGTGATTCTCTTCTGATTATGAACCGGAGAAGGTATCAGGTATATACCGGTGAGCTGGTCGATTTCTTTCCCGAAGGAATGATCGATCTGATCGATAAGTTGATAATAAATGATTGTACACACGGATTCGGTCTCGGGCAGGTGGTCAGGGAACACCTCCAAAACTGTTATCAGAATAATGAATGGACCCGCAGCTGCGATACCAACTACCTGCAACAGGCTCTTTCAGGTTACTTCGAGAAGGCGGTGATGGAGGAATTGTTCTCTTCGATACCCTATTTTCCTTCTCTGCCCAAAGAGGTTGCATTACTTCTTACGCTTCGTTCCGATGGGCGAGTCATTCTTGCGGTCACCAAGGCGAAACGGGCGCAGATGGACCATTTCACACAATTACTCTACAGCGGTGTGGAAAACTGGCCTTTTCCCCGCTGTGATGCCCGGGAAATGCCGGCTTTTCATTATATAGTAGAAATTCCCCCTCCATGATGCCCGTTTTTCCGCCATTTGATTGTTCCGGGAAACGACACTGTTTTAATGTGTATAAAGGCACCAGATGATGGTTACCCGACGGCGGATAACGATCTGAGTTCAAGGAAAACAGGTAATGAGTAGAGGGTGAACAATGCTGGATTTTCGCAAACGAAAAATTGAGGATAAAACTATTGCAGGTAGCACCGAAAAAGCTGTATCATTACCTTTGTTCAGAACGCCGCTGTGGCGGACATGGCGGCACCATTGTCACTTTATCGTTATCATATTCTACCACACCCCATCACATCACGTGGTTCGATGATAATAGACAGGTGGTTCTATGACAGAAAAAAAAGAGCCTACCGCGACACTATCTCGAACAGGTTCTGATGAAACCGGGCATGAAAACACCGGGCGGCATCTCAAAACACTCGCCGCGATTATGAACGGTTTACTTAAGGGAAATATCGTTCCCTTTGATCCTGCCGAATTGTGTACCGATACACGTTTCGCCGAGGTTTTCAACCTGTTGCATGAACTGGCCGTAAAGCTTTCTGATGCCGGGGATCGGGACCGTTCCTTTCCGAAAACCGATACCGCAAAGACCGGGGACAGGGAAATGTTATTGCCGGTTTTCGCCGCGATTACCGATGCCGTATTCGTACTCGACAATAATGGCAGTATCGTTCTGTGTAATCCTGCCGCCGAAGAATTATGCCGGAAACCTGCAGCCGCAATGCGGGGGAAAAAAATACCGGAGATGCTGACCCTGATCAATGAGCTGACGCTTGAACCGTGTGCTGATTTCAAGGAAACACTGGCAAACGAGGAATGTCCGAAGGAGCAACGCTGTCAGCTGATGGCTGAAGGCGGCGGTGCAGAAAAAATAGTCAGCATGCACTCGGAAGTACTGTCTGATTCAGCCCGGAAGCCGCTCGGGATTGTGGTAATTATCCGTGATTGTACACAACAGGAACTGTTTGAGGAAAAACTGCTGCGTATACGGAAACTTGAATCAGTAGGCCTTCTTGCCGGGGGAATAGCACATGATTTCAATAATATACTCACGGGAATCATCACGAATCTTTTCATGGCGAGAATGAGTGTTTTTAAAAACGAGGAGGCGTGTCAGCTGATCGCCGATGCCGAAAAAGCCGCATTCAAAGCTACACGACTCACCAAGCAACTGCTGACATTCTCGATGGGAGGGGCGCCGGTTAAAGAACAGATATCGGTAAGTCAGCTGATCGAGGAAACGGTAGGTTTCAGTCTGAGCGGATCGAATGTTGATTATCGACTCAATTTTGATGAAGAATTAAAACCGGTTGAAGTGGATAAAGGACAGATCGACCAGGTGGTGAACAATCTTGTCATCAATGCCGCACAGGCGATGCCTGAAGGCGGAACCGTTACCATCGTTGCGGAAAACTGCACGCTTTCCGGTAAGTCGGAAGCTGATAATCAGGTATTTTCGGTGCCGGGATTGCCGCTTGTCGAAGGTGAATATGTCAAGATTTCGGTCCGCGATGACGGCCCGGGAATTCCCCGTAAACATCTGGGAAAAATATTTGATCCCTATTTCTCTACGAAAACGGGAAGTACCGGACTCGGGCTTACCACTGCCTATTCAATCGTGAAAAAACACGGTGGACATATTGAAGTCGAATCACGTCCAGGAGAAGGTACCGTTTTTTCATTTTTCCTGCCGGCTGCATCCGAAGAAAGTTCCGAAAACCGGCAGGAGAAATTCGAGGAGGGAAAAGCCTGCGGTAAAGTGCTGGTGATGGATGACGATCTTATCATCAGGACGGTTGTCGAAAAACTGCTGAAGAAAACCGGTTATAATGTCGAGTGTGTCTCGAACGGGGAGGATGCGCTCAGAATATATAATGACGCCTTGGCTGCCGATGATCCTTTTAAGTTTGTACTGATGGATTTGACGATACCCGGCGGAATGGGAGGGAAGGAAACGGTGACCAAAATCAAGGATTTTGATGAGAATGCCAAAGTCATCGTGTTCAGCGGTTACTCAAATGATCCCATTTTATCAAATTTCAAAGAGTACGGATTTGACGGTGTACTGAAAAAACCGTTCAGTACCGATGAACTGCTTGTGCTGATACAAAACATTGGAAATAATAACGATACAGACTGACAATGGACTCAACAGGTGGATAGGATCAAATTAAAAAATGTCAAAAATTGTACCTCACCACTGTTGACCGGAAAACTATCAGAAAGTATATTCAACACATGACAGGGATTCTTCACTCCTGCCTATGTCTGTAGATTAATTGATATTTTCTTAGTAAAAAGGCAGTATTGCTCTTTACATTTTTCTGAAAACCGCAGTAGATTGGTCTGACTGCAGGCTACAGTTGCTCTTAACCACCATTGTACTCTATCTCCCCTTAATATGAGTGGCAATGGTTTAAGCTCTTATGCAAGTACCTGTGTCCCCCCCAATGAACAGGTATACTGCCCGCCTATTTCCGGCTGACTGCTGCGGTTTTCAAGAAAATGAAAAGAGTCATTCAAATAAATATTCCTCTACGTATCTTCCAGATTTTATCTTAATTGAATCCTTTACTATTTTGTCAACGGAAATGTACCATTTCGGAAAATCTGAATTGGTCTATTGACAGATAATAACCACCGGTTTACGGGTTGTCGTTTCTTTTGGATTTGCCGGTTTACTCCATAAACCGGTATATTCTGAATTTTCTCCTGAGGGCTGACCAGTCGAACGCATAGGGGAGACGGTCATTCCCGTAAAATCCGGAACGCCCGCCGATGGTCCGTAGCGGCCATACCGGATAACTGCTTGAGTCAATCAACGACAGTTGTTCGCGGCAGGAGTTGATGAAACGTAGATCATCGCGGTAAAAACAGTTCTCAACTGCAATCGCTCCCGCTTCAGGCGTTACCGACGTATCAGTGAAGCTTATCGCTCCTGCCCTATCCATGTAATAAAGATAGCCGAGGCGGCCGTTGTAAAACACTGTGGAACAAGGGTAGCGGGAAGCACAATCCATCGCGATCTGCCGTTCAGCATTGACGAGCTGAAAATCGCTCACGGAAAGGAGAACCGATACGGTAAGCGAGGTCGCGAATACGGATATGGTGAATATTCGCCGGTTTCGCTTGGTTAAAACCGATTCCATAATGAAAAGAAAAAATATGAAAAACGTGAAGATAAACGGCAGCGTGTAGCGGACGGCATACAGGGTCAGAAATCCTCCGCCCAGCATCTGCAGAAGGGTATGGATTGAGAGCGTTGTATAATTGACACGGAGATACGACGTTTCGGATCGATCTGTTGAGGAACCGGCTGGCGCCCATTGACCGCTCACAACAGCGCGGTAGAATTGAAGGATGAGTAGAATTCCTGCGAAACTGCAGCACCAGAAAAAAAGTGCTGACGGGAACGAGTACTTCAGAACGGTTGAAAGAAGAACCGACCAGGTAAAGGTTCCGATGCCTAACATAATTCCGCTTCTGCGGAATGATTTTGACAGCCACCATAGTACGACAGGAAAAACAGGAAAAAATGCACTGCCGCCGATATAGGAAACCATTCGCTCAAAGCGATACCTGATATCACCGAGTAGATATTTGGCATGTCCGTTCTGCGTTAGTTGCCACGCATGGAATAAGATCAGATTATGGACAAGCCACAGTGCATTAAGGACTCCCGCAATAAGAACGAATATCAAGAGATATCGCCACTGCTTTTTTAAAATGAAATGGACCATTCCTGCAATGACCATTGTACCTGCTGTAAATTTTACCAGACATGCACACCCGACGAATATCCCGGCAAGAACGGCACCGGTTGTGTTTCTGCAGCGGAACATCCAGTAAAATCCGCCGATACAGAACATGGCAAGTGGGACGTCGTACATGACATTCTGGGCATTCACCAGAACCACCGGACTGACGGCGAAGAGCAGGGTGCCGGTAAAACGGTTCCGGATGCCGAGATATCTGCTTATCGTGAAAAATAGGAGTATCAGTCCGGCATAAAAAGGAAAAAACGACCAGTTGATTACCCGTTCGCTGTCCCCGAATATACTGATGATGAATGCGGTATAGTAGGAGAGCAGTGGCGGATGCGGGGTTGCATGGAAAGCACTGGTCGACGGCAGTCGGGTTGCATTCCAGACGGAAAGCAGTCTGCCGAAATGTCCTGCAGGAGGATTTAACGGGTTTTCAATAATCTGCTTCGCCACGTAAACCGTTACCGGACTGTCGATATGAAACGGTTTTCCTGAAAAGGGAATAAAGAGAATCATCGTGACCATAAGGAGGCAGAACTGATGAGCCATTGGAAAACGTATGATTTTCAGGAACCACGTATAGTGTTCGGATTCAGAAGTCATCGGGCGGATATCCTTCTATACTTCTTTACACATTATCATATAGGGACGCACATGTCCAGAACACAGTCCGGGAGGAGATTCATCCGGTTCCTTTGGGAACACCTTTCAAGAGTCGTTCGATTTTACCGAAGAACTCCTGAGGGTGATAGGGCTTGGCGATAAAATCAATCGAAGCATCCGAAGCAAACAGCTGTTCGTAATTGTACGGAATATGACCGGAATACAGTAGTACCGGTTGCGAAGGAAGAATCCGTTTGATTTCATCACAGGCGGCTTTCCCGTTCATGTTCGGCATGACCATATCGAGAATCACCAGATCAATTGATTGAAAATGATTGCGATAGTATTCCGCTCCTTCACTGCCGTTGGCACAGATAACAACTGAGTACCCCCTGGCCTTGAGCAGACTTGCGGTCACCTGAGCGACCAATTTCTCATCGTCAACAAGCAGCAGGTTCGCGGGAATATCGGTGGAAACCATCGGCAGTGAAGGCTCGGTCGGATTGTTTTCAACCGTTCCAGGTTCATGCGGCAGGTATACGGTCATCTCTGTTCCATGTTCACTTTCACTTGAAACGGTAATGGCACCGTTATGGTTTTTAATGGTGCCATATACCGAAGCGAGTCCCATACCGGTTCCTTTTCCGGGCTCTTTCGTGGTGAAGAAGGGGTCAAAAATATTCTTCTGGATCGATTCATCAATACCGCAGCCGGTATCGCTGACCGTAACTGCAATATATCCGTTGCACTGATCCGGCTGATCAACCTGCCGCCCTGTGAGATCTGGGAGCCTCTCGAAAAAGCTCGTCGCAAGAGTAAGTGTACCTCCTTCGGGCATCGCATCACGGGCATTGAGTGCGAGATTGAGAATCGCATTCTGAATCTGTGAGGGATCACCGTTGGCTATAACGTGCGGGGATTCGAGATGAAGTTGAATGGAAATACCTTTATCGATCGTACGCTCCAGTATCTGAGCCACTTCGGTGATGATCTGATGAAGATTGAAGGAAACCGACTGCTGTTTCCCTTTACGGGCGAACGCAAGCAGCTGATGGATGAGGAGTGATGCACGTCCCGCTGTATGGAGAATGCCCTGGATATCCTGCTGGTATTCCGATTGCTTGGGAAGATTGAGCCTGAGCATTTCCGCGAAACCGATTATACCGGTCAGCTGATTGTTGAAATCATGTGCGATACCGCCGGCAAGCTGGCCGATCGCTTCAAGTTTTTCAGCCTGCAGATGGTGTTGTTCAAGTTCCCTGGCAAGTGACATATCCTGCATGATCATCAGATATCCCGACGGCTGCTCCTCATCGTTACGAAATAAACTGACTGCCATTTTAACCGGCAGATGATTTCCGTGAACCGTGATCATTTCACATTCAATATCTCTGATGATGTTTTTGTCAAGTACGCCAGTAATTGATGCAACCGTTGTATCTCGATGCTCGGGTGCGATTAAGTCCCCGAAAAATTTTCCGGAGAGATCTTCCGGAACGGAATATCCCAGAAGCCTGAGTGTTACCTGATTACTGGATCCGATCAGGCAATTGAGATCGGTGATAATAATGGATTCAGGTGCGGTATCCACGATCGCTCTTATTTTTTTTTCACTGGTGACAAGATGCTGATTGGTTCGAAGAACATCGTTCTTTTTTTGTTCCAGATCCTGGAGCGAATCGAGCAGTCGTGATTTGATCGCACAGGTTGCTATCACTGCCGTTGCGACCATCACAATAAAGGTGGTTGTTTGTGTAATCCATGCTGTCATTGAGGTGACATAGCGGGTTTCATCGAAATTCATCGGAATAATACCGGAACTGATGGTGATTCCGAAACCGATTATAAGTCCGGTGCAGATCAGCATGGTGATGAGGCCGGCCCCGAATCCGACGAAGGTGGCCATCATGATGATGACATATCCGAGCATCAGGGTTCCGGTGCTTGCCAACCCGAATGTGGCGAGATTGGCGATTGCATCGATACCGGCAATTGAAAAGAGGATAATCGAGATCACCTGAACCGTAAATTTCTTTCTGATAAGAAAACTGAAGATGAACGCGAAGTACACTACCGTATGAATAACCTGTTGAAACATCAAGCCGAATTGCAGTACCCGTATCAGTGATCCTGCCAGAGACAGTGTTCCGGTGGCAACGAAAATGATGAAGAATCGGTCGATGAGTTTTTTCAGAACTGCGTCGACATCACTGTTTCGTGGTTCCGGTTTGAGTAGGGTAAAAAGGTACTGTACTGCATGTATGGAGTGTCGTCGGTTGTTCATAGCATAAATCCTATGATAATTATCATTGAAATACGACAGAAAGCGTTGACGGATAGACTGTTGCAACAGAATCGATCCGGTACGGAACCGGTCGGTGACGATTCAAAGTAACCGTGTGACCAAGGCAGGCCCTCAGTTTTTCGGGTATTTGATCTCGACACCTGATTTATTTTCAGCCCAGTTACCCGGTAGC
>JAFGHA010000290.1 GCA_016930275.1 Chitinispirillaceae bacterium | reverse complement strand
TCTTTGAAAACAAGTGAACAGACTGGATTCCCGCTTTCGCGGGAATGACACCCATCCTATTAAATGTCAATTCTGAACAGATACTATATAGTACGACGGCACATTGGGGGGAGACCACTTTGTTCCGTTACTGTTTCTGCAACGGGGGAGGCTGTGATCTTTTTACTATAGGTATCCCGTTATTATACGAAAAATTATTGTAACAGGTTGAATTCCCTATTTACAGAAAGATTCGCATAGTCCTGTTTTTTGAAGTGCAGGGTTAGAAACGTCGGGTGTCGAGCGCGCGAAGCGATGTGTCGAGCAAGCAATATGTGGTGTCAGCCGGGAAATGCGATGTGTCAAACGCGCAAAGGGTAAGTAGTGTCTGTCCGAAAACTCCCTTTATCTGCGACTTGTTGCGGATGGGCTGATACGTCGTCAGTTTGCATCGCCATATTTTCAATAATATGCCTGCTTCAACTTTCTCGTCTCAGCCCATCCTCACTGCGTCTCAAAGGAAAGGATAGTTTCCGGACAGACACTAAGTAGAATCCGAACAGTTTCCCTGTAAAACGTAAAAATATAATGTAAAATATAAAGAGGATGGTTCGAGTATCATGTCTTCAAGGGGGAGGACGTGGCACCGGACCATCATTTTTTAAATGATGTGTCCGATGACACTGACCGCTTCATTTCTAACAATTTTTTTCCAACCGAAGTGCCTCATCTTATCACAGATAATGGAATGTGAAAACAGGCTCCGTTCGGCCGCACATTATCACCCATACTGTACGTGAACTGAAAGACTCTGAAAACATTGAAATATCGGATGAAATGTATCCTCATCAGGTACGTTTTCCGAAATGGGGATTCTTTATGCTTAAAATAGGATTTTTACCGGCCGGGACTGCTGTGGCCGTTTTGGTATTTCTTCTTCTGCTCCGTTGCACTCTTCCCGACGATCCTCACGATCCGAAAAATACCGGTGTAACCATTACCCTCAGAAATTCCGAATGGGAACAGGACGGGGCCAAAATAACCGATACGGTGGGAAACACGGTTCAGATCGGTATCGTACTTCATCTTCCGCAGTTTATCGATTCCGCTGCAATGAATATTTCGGTTGAAGGGACCTCTGTTTTTGATACTGTTTTCGGAGGGTTTTCTTCGGCAACTGCCGATACGATCTGGAAAAAGATGCATTTTAACAGCTCCGGTACGAAAACGGTTACCGTTACGCCTTACTCTTCGATTGACCTCTCCCCGATAGTGGCAGTTATCACTATTATCGGACAACCCGGAGAGGGAAGTCTCGATACACTCAACGTTGCTCCGGAATGGGATACTGATACTATTCCGGTTGAAATATCCGATACCGGGTCATATTCATTGACGCTTACGGAAGTATGCGGCGATTCAAATAGTGATACTCTTGAGTTCCTGTTGTTGGAGAGTGAGCCGGAGACGGATATGGTTGATGATGGTGTGTATTCGATTACCGGGGAAGAGAGCCTGGTTGGCAGGCATACCATTCAAATCGTCGCCATCGATCCTCATGGTGAAACGGATACTCTGATACTTCAACTGACGATTACTCGTTCACCCGCTTCGGGTGCATGCCTAACATTGCTGCGGATTTCGGCCGGAACACTCACCGAGGTGAGCAGTCCCGTGCCTGATACGGCAAGGGATACGGTCTCGTTTTTGGACAGTTCCGTCACCGTAACCGCGTGGGCCAAGGATTCGATGGCCGTTGTAACCGTGGAGGGCAAGGAAATTCAGAACGGAACCGCTTCGGAACCGATAGCTCTTCCCGTTGGCAGCACCTCCATACCGATTCAGGTTACCGCTTCCGATGAAAGTGTCGATAACGGGTATACCCTTATCGTGGTCAGAAAATCCGCCACGACACTTAAACTCACCACGCCGCCGACCGGCATTGCGGCGACTGCTGTTTCCGCTTCCGCAGTTCGTGTCGAGTGGGATGATCTCTTCGGCGCTTATGCATACTCGATCCAGAGAAGCACGCGGGAGGGTGAGGGTTTCGAAGCTCTCGGAACCGTTACCGGAAACTCCTTTACCGATACCGGACTTGTCGAGGAGACGACCTATTATTACCGGGTTGACGCTTCAAACGACAGCGGCAGCAGCGGATACTCCGATGCGGTAAGTGCCGCAACGTGGAAAAAAGTGATTATTACAAATCAACCTGTTGACACCACGCTTGTCGTCGGCAGTACGCTTGCGCTGAGGGTGACCGCGGAGGGAACCGGTATCGGATATCGGTGGCGGAGGGGAGGGGTAACGCTCTCCGAAACATCAGCGACGCTTTCATTCGAAGCACTAACCACCGTCGATGCCGGCAGCTATGCCGTCGTGGTCTCGAACGGGTCGGACAGCGCGGTATCCGAACCCTTTCGCGTACGGGTCATCCCCGTGAAGCCGGCCGGGCTCAGAGCCACCGTGCTTTCCGCCACTGCAGTAAAAATAGACTGGGAGGAGGCCGCGGGAGCCGATGAGTACACGGTTTTACGTGCAGAAGAAAACGGTATGTTCATCGAGGCGGGTACGTCCTCAACGACGGTATTCACCGATGACCGGTTGACTGAAGGCGTCGAATACACCTACCGGGTACTGGCGGTCAACAGTGACGGTATATCTGATACCGGTTCCTCAGTAAGGGCCACCACCTGGGACGGTCCTTCACTCGGTACGCTGGAACCGGTCACCATTGCACAGGGATTACCGTTTTCCCTCACGGTAACGGCCACAGGAACGCCACCCTTCATCTATCAATGGAAGAAAGACGGTGAAGAGCTTGACGGAGAAAACGGTACGACGCTGGCCGTCGCTTCGGCGGAACCTGATGATGCAGGTGACTACCGGGTTGTGGTCACCAATGAAGTCGGTTCGGTCAACAGCAATCCGGTGACCGTGACGGTTATTCCCGTCTATACATTGTCGGTGAACCGTACGGTTGCAGGAGGCGGTGTGGTGGTCGAGAAGGATTCCGCAGTTTACCTCTCGGGAAGTGCGGTTACGCTCACCGCGATGCCGAAGACCGGATACCGGTTCACCGGCTGGAGCGGCGATACGACCGCGACCGACAATCCGCTGACGGTGATCATGTCGGAAAACAGGTCCATCATCGCAAAATATATAAAACAGTATCAGCTGACCCTCGTTTCATCCGATGCGGTAATGGGGACCGTCACGTCTCCCGCGGGGAGCAGTCCCGTCACCGTTGACTCCGGTGTCGCGGTTGCCGTTGCGGCGGAACCGGCAAGCGGCTATGTGTTCAAACAATGGAGTTCGACCGCGTCCGGAGTGGTATTCGAAGACGATACTGCCGACACGACAACAGTAACCCTGTCACAGGAAAACGCTTCCATTGAGGGAATGTTCGGATACATCACCTTCGCGGTGCAACCGGATCTGAGCGATTATTCCGGGGCGAATCTGGTTGACGGTGTCCAGACCGAAGATGGGGGGTATCTGCTGGTGGGTACCATGAGTGATGCGACGCTCCTGGTGAAAATGGACGAATCGGGAGCGGTCGAATGGATTAAATCCGATGATGGCATTACCGGTGCGAGGTCAATCCACCGGGTATCCGGCAATAGTTTCCTCGTTGCAGGGGTGTACCTGAATTTGCAACCATCCATCGTTAATTTTGCCGCCAACGGAGAACGCGCCTGGGAGTATAACCTGCAGATTCTGGAGTGGGGGGCGCGGCGTGCCATGGTCACGAAAGACGGCGGCTACATTGTCTGCACGGGAAGACTGTCGATGCCGATCGGTGAATTCCGACTCGTCAGAATGAGTTCGGCAAGAGTTCCTCTATGGGATTCCAGCTATGCTACGGGATCGGCCGCTGATTGTATTCCCACCCGAGACGGCGGCTTCATCATTACGGGAACCGGCGGAGACCGCGGACTTACGGCAATGGTGGTGAAAACCGATGCGGCAGGAACCGTGGTGTGGACCAGGGGCTTCTCTTCGACGCTTGGCGCACTTTCTCCCGTATTTTTCAGGGCGGTTGACACTACCGGAGACGGAGGTGTTGTTATCGCGGGCGGAGGCATGGAAGGTACACTGGATCGTGCCTTTCTTCTGAAACTCGATACCGCCGGTGATGTCGATAAATTCTCGTTTCTGGAAGATGCGACCGGAATTGCAGCTATCCGAACCACCGGTGCCGGCGATTATCTGGTGGCCGGTTCGACGGTCACGAGAAGTACCGGAGGCGGGGAGGATATTTATATCGCTAAGATAGGCATAAATGGTGAAATCCTTGACTATTCGTCGTACGGTGCCACAGGAAATGAAACCGCTTGTTCGCTCCGGTTAACCGATGACGGAGGTGCACTGGTCGTTGGTACCGGCAACCGGGTGATTAAAACCGATCCCGACGGAAAGGTGTACTGATCCCCGGAAACAGGTAAATGGAATATCCACTACGAGGAAGGTCGGCAGATGCCGATCTTCCTTTTTTTTCCGGAATGAGCTTCTTTACAGGATGCTCCTGCTAGCAATATAGAGGGTTTACTTCGTATTGGGTTCATTACGAAAGATTGTCAATTATTGTTTTCCACCAGAAAACGAAAAATTACAATTACTAAAAAATAAGCCCCTTTTTTATGGTACTTTTTAAGTAACAGCACTTTTGCATCATAAGGAGGGGTATATGTTCAAGAAAACAGTCTGGCCGATCTGGATCGTGGTGATTCTGGGTTTTGGCGGATCGTTGAAGGCGCAGTCGATACTGGTTCCGACCGATTCGGTGCAGGGGCCGATGTGCGTGGTGATCGATTCCGTCCGCAAACAGGCGGTGCCGCTCTCACCGAAAACCTCAACTTACAATATTATTATTACCGATGGACTCGCGGAACTTACCCTTACACAGCTCTTTGTGAACGATTACGGAAAAGTGAGTGATATTGCCTACGTTTTCCCGTTGCCACACCAGGCTGCGGTACACGCGATGGCGATGCAGTACCGGGGGGCACTCTATAAGGCCGAGATCTATGAAAAAGAGGAAGCAAAGGAGATCTTTGATTCGATTGTGAAAACCGGCGGCAATGCCGCACTACTTCTGCAGGAACGGCCGAATGTTTTTCAGCAGCGTCTGGCTAATATCGCGTTTGAGGATTCGGCATGGGTACAGATCAAACTGACAATGCCGTTGGAGTATAGTGACGGTTTTTATGAAATGGCTCTGCCAACCATGGTCGCCGAACGATACCAGAGTGAAGGTGCTTCCCCGGTTCCATCCAGCGGTCAACTCTGGAATCCTCCTCCGAACCGCGACGGACAATCATTACAGATTAATGTACTGCTCCAGACAGGTTTTCCCATCGCCAATCTGCAGTCACCAACGCATCCACTGGTTATTTCGGAGGTAGAAGCAGCCCGGACCGAACTGGAAAACCGCAAGGTCATCGAAAAAGACGCCCTGATTGATCAACCTCACGGCAGAGGCCTGTATCTGCAGCAGGCAACCACGTATCCCAATAAAGATTTTGTGCTGCGTTTCAGTCGGGCTGCGGCGGATTGCGATTTCACTGTTGCTTCGTATTTCGATCCGGAACTCGATGTAGGGTATTTCTATAGCAACATTTTCCCTGATACCTCATTGTTCGCAGGTGATCGAACCGCTCTGGACATTGTTCTGATGATTGATGTTTCAGGTTCCCAGGACGGGTGGCCCCTCGCGAAGGAAAAAGAGATCGCCAATACCATACTCGATAATCTTCTGTCGGGTGACCGGTTGACGGTGTTATCATTCAACAACAGTGTCCGGTGGTGTTTCGGTGCCGCGCAATCCGTAACGGCAAGCAGCGAAAACATCGCGACCGCCCGGACATTTGTCAATTCGCTGGTGAGCAGCGGGGGAACCGACCTTCTCAGCGGCGTGCAGGCCGCTCTTTCCACCCAGGCCGCGGGAGAGGGGCTCTCCAGATATTTCATCTTTCTGACCGACGGATTCATCACCAACGAGACCGCAATCCTTGATGCGATCAAAACACATCCGACCGCTCCCACGGTGTTTACCTTTGGAGCCGGAAACAGTCTCAACCGTGCGTTTCTGGATGAGGCGGCCAAGGTCGGCAACGGTATTTCAACCGAAATTACCCAGACTGAAGATGTTGCACCGATCGTGGCGAATGTGTGGAACAAGATTGAATCGCCGCAGCTTGAAGATATTACGATCTCGATGACCGGACTTGACGGCGCGCAACTGCTCATGCCGCAGGGAAACCGGCTTTACCGGGGTGCTCCGGTCACGCTGTTCGGGGTGTACAACGAAGGCGGCACGCATACGGTCACCATTACCGGTACCCGTGACGGTGAGGAAATAACCCTGGAAAAGGAAATCGACCTTGCCGCGAAGCCAACCTGCAACCGGATGATCCCCCAGGTCTGGGCAAAGCAGATGATCCGGAAACTCCGTCTTGATGAAGGGACCACCACAAAGAATAAGGAACACATCATCGAGCTCTCGAAGCAGTATCAGGTGCTCAGCGACTATACGGCGTTTCTGGCCATCAGTCCGATGGATGTTACCGAAGAGAACGATATACGGGAGCCTACGGCAGTCAGCGTGAAATTGCCGGGTGACGTACTGACGGAACTCACGGTACGTATGGTTACCAATCAGTTGTTAATCGAAGCTGCCGCAGGAATGTTTATCGAGGAGATCCGGATTTACGATCTCGCCGGGCGGTGCGTGTTTAAAATGGCGATCACGGATCGTCGCTGTTCCCGGGTGGTCTGGGACGGGATTCTCCGAAACGGAATGCGACTTGCGAAAGGCCGGTTCGTGATGAAGATACGTACAAGCGGTGGATTTATCACCCGACCGCTGCTCTGGAAATAACGCAACAGGGCCGTAGTTGCTGGGTGCTGGTGTGAGGGCGCCGGGGTGGCACAGGAGTGTCGCTCCGGCATTTTTTTATGGCACGCGGTGTCGGTTAACGACCTCACCCCGGATCCGGAGATTCAGGAGGTATATTAGACGGCATGAATGCAATAGGGTATCTGGACACTTCATGTCGCTGACCACCATCATTTTTCTCGCCCTCGCCCTTGCCATGGACGCATTTGCGGTGTCGATCAGCAGCGGCATTACCATAGGGAAAATGCGTCTGCATCATTCGTTACGGATAGCAGGATTCTTCGGTTTTTTTCAGGCGGTGATGCCGATTCTGGGATGGAGCGTCGGAAGGTATGCCGCCGATCAGATTCGTGCGTATGATCACTGGGTTGCTTTCGGTCTGCTTGGCGCTATCGGCGGCAAAATGATTTACGAATCATTCAAACTTGAGGAGGAGAACGGCACAAAGGCTGATCCGCTCAATCTGTATGTACTGTTCACCCTCGCTGTCGCGACGAGTATCGATGCTGCGGCTGTGGGGGTCAGTCTGAGTCTGCTCGAAGTACGGATCATTCTTCCATCGATGATCATCGGAATCATCACCTTTTTCGTTTCGATGGCGGGTACCTGGCTTGGCCGGTCATTCGGCGACATGTTCGGAGAGAAAATTGAAGTTGCCGGCGGGGTGGTGCTGATCGGTATCGGGTGTAAAATACTCATTCAGCATCTCTTTTTCATGTGAAACGGATAACCGGGGATTTCCTGATTGCAGAGGTGTTCATTCAGGGGTGGTCCGGCAATTCCTTTATTTAAATATGCGGCATATTTCGGCCCGGGGTAGCCTCGTTTGCACAAAAAAAGGCAAATCCGGCGATGGAATAAATATATTTTTATCCATCAGCCCGCCTTGTCGGGCTCGTGTCGTCCGATACGATCATCAGGTCTGTTGTACCTGATTTCCGCAACCGCTACCTCTGCTAAAGGACGTTTCAATGGAGTGGACCAGAAAGGACATCGTCGATTATTATAAGGCGAACGAGCTGGCGTATAGCGTCTGGGGACGCAATATGCACTATGGTTACTGGGACAAGGGTATCAGAACACAGCGGCAGGCATCCATCCGCTTCAATCAGGTAATGGCGGCGAAAGCCCGGATATCCGCGAAGGATCGTATTCTCGATGCCGGATGCGGGGTCGGTGGCGCCAGTATCTTTCTGGCGAAAACCTTCGGATGTCATGCAACCGGAATCACCATCTGTTCACGACAGGTTGAAATGGCCCGTAAAAATGCGCAGAAAGAAGGAGTGAGCCACCTTACCGAGTTCTATGAGATGGATTACATGAAAACCACCTTCCCGGATAAAACGTTCGATCTCGTCTGGGGGCTTGAAAGTATCTGTTATGCCGAAAGCAAGCAGGCGCTCATCAACGAGGCGTTCCGGGTCACCAACGACCAGGGAAGGTTGATCATTGCCGATGGCTTTGCAAGCAGGGAATCGTACAGCGGAAGGGATGCGTGGCAGATGCAGCGATGGCTCGACGGATGGATCGTCAATGGACTCGATACCCCTGCGAATTTTCTCAAATTCGCCGCACAGGCGGGCTACCGCCGTTACGAATACGAGGATGTCACCCGGAAGGTAATGCCCACCGCACTGATCATGTTCATTGCGTCACTGCCGTTCTTCCCCCTGCATATCATCGACCGGATCAAACGGATCAAATCGTATCCTGCCGATGCGATGTTCAACCAGTATCTCGCAATCCGGCGTAAACTGTGGGAATACGGGATCTTCTTTGCCGAAAAGTAGCGTTCTCCGGGAGGCTCCCTGCCGTTCCGGGGTCAGGCGTGCGAGAGGGTGGATTCCAGCAGAACTGCCAGTTCCTCTTTGCTGAATGGTTTACAGATGCTTGCCGTGAATCCGAAGCTCTCCGGATGCGCCATTACCGGGTCGGCGGCATAGCCGCTGGCGACGAATACCGGCAAGGCGGGATGGATTTTTCGAAGGAGGGAGACCGCATCTTTTCCACCGGTCCCGCCGGGAACGGTCAGATCAAAAATCGCCGCAGTAACAGCGGTGTTCATGGTAAGTTCCTGCCTGAGACGTTCAACCGCCTCTGTCCCATCGCTGGTGAGAATCGTGTCGTACCCGAACGAGCGCAGCATGTCGCCCACGGTCTCGCGCATGATCTCTTCGTCGTCCATGATCAGTATCGTACCGCGCCCTTCATGGTTGATTGCCGGCAGGGCGTTGTGCACTTCAGCCGGTTTTCCGGTTGAGGGCAGGTAAATATGAAACACACTGCCCTTGTTGACTTCCGATGACACCTCGATAGTTCCGCCATGACGGTTGATAATGGAATAACCGGTGGAGAGACCCAGTCCGTGTCCGGTCATTTTTGTCGTGAAAAACGGATCGAATATCCGTGGAAGTGCTTCTTTAGGTATGCCGGATCCGTTATCTTCAATCGATAGCCGGACATAATATCCCGGTACCAGCGGAGGATGGGAGGAATCACTGATCCGGAGGTTTTCTGCGGTGATATGGATGGCGCCGCCATCAGGCATCGCTTCACCGGCATTGCGGATGATGTTGTCGATAACCTGCGAGATCTGTCCACGGTCAAGGTTGCATGTCCAGATATCTCCCGGCAGTGCCGCGGTAAGCGAGACACTGGAACTGCCGAGTGTGAAGCGTGCGGTCTCCTCGACAAAGGGAACAAGTGCCGAGACCGTTCTGACCGGTGCGCCGCCTTTTGCAAAGGTCAGCAGCTGCCGGGTGAGCCCCCGTGCCCGCTGGATGGTGTTCATGGCCTTGGTGAGTCTCGTTTTTACCACAGGATCGTCGGAGGCCTCGGCGGCTATGTCGATATACCCGAAAATACCACCCATCAGGTTGTTGAAGTCGTGGGCAATGCCGCCGGCGAGTACGCCGAGCGATTCGAGTTTCGTGGAACGCTGTACGGTTTCAATCAGTTTCTGCTGTTCGGTAATGTCGCGTAAGACAAGAACCGCTCCGGTGATACTGTTTCCGGTATCCCGTATCGGCGCGCCACTCTCGGCGATGAGGCGTTCGGTACCGTCCGTCCCCGGGAGTATGCGGTAGCTGCCTTTACGGGAGAGCATTTCGCCGGAAAGTATAGGCTCAATCGGATTGCCGCCGGGACGACGGGTAGTCTCGTCAATAAACGAAAAGATTTCCGGGAACGGTTTACCGATGGCATCTTCGGTGGTACGGCCGCATAACGTTTCAGCGACGGGATTCATGAACTCGATACAACCGTTGGTATCGGTAGCTACGACTCCGTCACTGATACTGTGCAGGGTAACGGAAAGTCGCTCCTTTTCGGTAGCCACCTCCTGTTGCGCCCGCTTACGCTCGATTATTTCATCTCGAAGTTCCGCGGTCCGTTGCCGTACCTGCCGTTTGAGCTGTTGTGTCCAGACCAGCACCACGAGCAGCAGCAAAACAACGGGTACGATGACAATCAGTGTGTACCTGATAAAAACGATGATGGAAAATTCAGGTTTGTCGTACGTACCGAGCCAGCGGGAATAGATGCTATGGTACTCTCCGCTGTTTTCAATCGTTTGAAGACCTTCAGAAAAAAGCTCAAGAAGATTGTCGTTTCCAGGGAGCACACTGTAACAGTATTCTGCATCAAGCAGTGAACGCGAACATATCCGGAGATTTTTCCAGTGGTGATGTTTGATCCAGTAGAGCGCGGGGACTCTGGCGACAAGAGCAAAATCAACCATACCTTCGGCAACGAGCGAGAGCACCTTCTCCTGCGAACTAGCCTCAATGATGGTGAGCGAATCAAACCCTTGCGAAAGGGCAAAGTCGTGCATGATGTCACCCTTCATGACGACGATTTTTTTTCCGGAAAGACTGTCGAGGGTTAACTGGTCGCTTCCGGTTACCTCTTTACGGGTAATTATAACATGACCGAGCAGTGTGTGCGGGGCGCTGAACTGGAAGTCGCGGTCACGCTCGGGTGAGTAAAACATCCCGTGTACGATATCGATACCGCCGTTTTCAAGTCCGCTCCGTATTTCATTCCATGGCCCGAGGCGGATTTCCACATTGAGGTGCATTGCCCTGGCGACCGCCCGTGTCAGATCGACGTTGTATCCTGCAGGTTCGCCGTTGGTATCAATAAATTCGTACGGAGGATAGTTATTGTCACCACCGACAATGATTCTGGTTTTGGGACGATCCGACATCTCTATCGGGGTGAACCATTTCGCATATAACGTGTTGAACGTACCGTCGGCAATGGTCAGTGCGAGCCCCTCATTGAGCGTGCCGAGAAGGGCATGATCCCCTTTTTGCACCGCAAAACAGAACTGTTGAACGAATGATTCCAGTGGTGGCCCAACCGTTCTCAGGTTGGAAAGACCCATTTTCTTCATCAACTGCAGTGCCAGAAGCTTCTGAATGATCACCGCGTCGTGTTGTCCCCTCGAAAGTTCAAACAAGGCATCTTCAAACGACGTGGTGGTGACTACCGTAGCTCCCAGATCATTTCTGCGTATGAATTCCTCCGCATTATCTCCTTTGAGTACCGCAACCACTTTTCCTTCAAGATCACTGATCCCGTTAATGGCGGTATCGTTGTCACGGACGACAATCGTTCCATGCATGCGAAGATAGGGAAACGTGAAATCGAACAGGTTCTCCCGTTCCGGCGTCCGCCCGACAAGCGGAAGCACCTGAAATTTGCCGTCAACGAGACCCTGCCTGACGGCACTCCATGGTCCGACCTCAAAGATGACGCCGTACCCCATGGCGCCGAGGGCCGCACGCAGGAGTTCAACGGAGAAACCATCTGCCTGACTGTCGGGCGTGACTATAGAGTAGGGTGGATAGTCAAATTCGCAGCCGGAAAGAATTGGATCTTTCGTCCCGGGATTCTCCCTGATGGCAGTCCCTGGCCCAGCGATGATCTGCAGGCAGAACAGCAGAACCATTGTCAAGAAAGTGCTTGCCGGGCGGGTATACCGATGACATTCCGTGCTGGTGGTTGTTTTCATTCCGATAATAAAGCTGAAAATATGACGGTTACGATTTCCGGATATACAGGGCCATGAGATAGTCGCGCAGTAACCAGAGAAGAATTATGCCATAAGTAGAAACGATTGTCAGTAAAAATCCGTGCATTGGAAAGAAATCACCGACCGGTGGGCGGAACGTTGTCAGATCCGGAGGGGAACCATTCTGGGCCATTCACGAAGAATCCGGTAAATGGCATCAAGATTGCAAGTGTTCCGGACGGTCTCTGCCAACCGGTCCAGTTCAAGATCCAGGGAGGTAGTCCGGTCCAAAACAGAATGTTCCTTTGTATCGGGATTTTTACTCCGTCGCAGTGCATTGATCATCCCTGAAGTTACTTCACCCGAATCAAAAAGTCCATGCAGATAACTCCCGAGTACCCGCCCGGTCGGCGAGGCAATACCGGTGATTCTGCTCGACCCGTCGGTTGATAGCGAGCTGGTGAAGGCAGTCGTCTCCGGAGCGAACACACTCTCCCCATGATGAATCTCATAGCCGGACACCTGTTTTTCGCCGCATTCTGAAAACAGCCATGACGCTTCGCCATGGAGCGTGGCGGTGGTCTGGAGGGTTGTTTTTTCCGGGTGAAAACGGGTATGCATTGCAAGGAGCCCCAGACCCGGTTCATGCCGGTTTACCGATTCCGTCGCATCCGGATCGGCAATCTCGGTTCCGAGCATCTGAAATCCGCCGCAGATACCCAGTACTGTTCCCCCGTTGCGGGCATAGTTGATAATCGCATCGGCAATGCCATGCTGTTTGAGCGTCCTGAGGTCTGAAATGGTTGCCTTGGAGCCGGGAATGATACAGAGGTCGGGGGTGCCGAACATTGCTGCACGGTCACACCACCTGACCGTGACTCCGGGAACCGATTCGAGAGGAATAACGTCGGTGAAGTTGGAAATATGCGGCAGACGGATAATGCATATATCAACACTGCCCGGCTCGGGACGGGTGCAATCGAACCGGTCACTGACACCGTCTTCGTCGTCGATGCTGTGCTCGATCCAGGGTACCACGCCGAGTACCGGAACTCCGGTCAACGCTTCGAGTTGCTCCAGGCCTGAGGTCAGCAGGCCCGGGTCTCCCCTGAATTTATTGATGATGAATCCCTTTACCCGTTTCCGTTCGTTATCGTCAAGCAGCTGCATGGTTCCCACCAGCGAGGCGAATACGCCGCCGCGGTCAATATCGCCAACAAGAATAACCGGCGCATCGGCCATGGCTGCCATTCCCATGTTGACGACATCGTTTTTTTTCAGGTTGATCTCCGCCGGACTTCCCGCTCCCTCCAGAATAACGCATTCATACTCCGCGGCAATCGACTCCCATGCTTTCCGGATTTCGATACGGAGACGTTCCCTGGTGTCATGCCAGTTCTTTGCATCCATGGTAAATGCCGGTTTACCGTTGAGTACCACCTGCGCACCGGTATCGGAGGAGGGCTTGATCAGCACCGGATTCATCCGCACGTCGGGTTCGATACCCGCGGCAATTGCCTGCACCACCTGGGCGCGGCCCATCTCGAGACCGTTACGGGTAACGAACGAGTTGTTCGACATGTTCTGTGCCTTGAACGGCGCGACCCGGAAACCGTCCTGTTTGAGGATACGGCAGAGTGCTGCGGTAATGAGTGATTTGCCGCAGGTACTCGCCGTTCCCTGAATCATGAGCGGACGTGCGCTCACTCGGAAACTTTCAGTACTGCAAGAGCACTGGGCGGCAGGGAGCCGACGTCAATCGGACCTGCCACTTTGGAATTATCCGAGGGGTCGATCACCACCACACCGGGGTCGGTGGGGCTGCGGTCACCGATATACAGGTGCGTGCCGTCATACGCCATCCCGCCGAAGGCGTCCTCCACCGATTCAACGGTTTCGCCGACAGTGCCGGTTGACGGATTGCACTCCTTGACCACGGTACTGAAGTTGAAATCGGCATCGTACATGCCGACCGCGACGTACGCCTGTGTTTCACTGATCATGACCAGGGTGGAAATATCACCGCCGAATGTTTCCTCTTCAACCACGACACCTTCGTTGCGGTCGGTGGAACAGTCGATTTTTTCGATTCCGCCGTCGGCGGGATCGCTCCAGGATCCGGTTGACGAAACATACAGATTGCCGCCGCAGGTGTCGATTGAGCAGGGGTTGCCTCTCTTGAGTTTGATTTTTTTGACGATTTCGTCTGAATCGGTATCGATCACCACGATCATCCCGGTGGAATCGCCGACATCGGGATAGGGCCCCCATTCGCTCTGAACCGTTTTCAGCCGTTGGAGGGCAACGTAGGCCTTGTCGCCGACGATGACCGCCGCGCTCATGAAGGGCGCCTCTTCGCCGTCATGAATGAACGGTTTGCCCTCAAGCGATATCGAACCGGTAACATTGCCGTTGGAAGGGTTGATGATGGCGATTGTATTGTCGCCATACTGGGTGACATACGCTTTGCTGTCCGAAATGACGGCAATCTGCTGAAGGTTGACCGAGGTGCCGATTTCTTCCTGATAGGCAACGTTGTCGGCTGAAACGTCCGCGCCGTCGATCCGGATGATGTTGTCGGCGCCGTCACGTTCGAGTACGAAAATGGAACCGTCATGACAAAATACCGCATTGTCGGAAAAAATGGAGAGCAGATCATCCCGTGAAGTGAAATCATCCACGGCGATCAGCGCCATATTTCCGTTTGAATAATCGGAGGTGGTGACGACGATGTAGGCTGCCGACACGGGAGAGGCGTCGGTAGGTTTTTTATCGTCATTGCCGGTGAGCATGGACAGGTCACAACCGGTACAACAGAACAATGCCGTGACGAGTGAAACAATGAAACGCAATCTCATACAAGCTCCTTTGGGATAGTAGTGGGTTAGTGTTACCATTGGATTTTTCCGATAAAAAAGTGCATTCGACCGGGAAGCGGGGTGTAATACGACAATGGTGCGTATCTGACGTTCAGGTAGTTTTCGAGCCGGTACGTGAGCGTTACATGACGGACCGGATTTACCGAAAGAGAAACATTGCACGCCGGAGCAGGTGCGACGAGGTCGGTGGCGAGGGTGTAATTCTTATAAAAGGGACTCCGGTAATGGAGACTGTGTCCCAGGGAAAATCGGTCATGTGAAAAGGTGATACGGAAATCATTTTCGACCGGTGAGAAAAAAAGGAGGCGCTTTTCACTCCAGCCGTTGGAGAACTCGTTGAGTCGTTTTTTCCTGATTACGGTGAGATGGTTATCAATTGTCAGATACGGCCATGGGGTACTGTGAAGATCCCATTCAAGTCCGGTATGGAACGCATTGCCGCTGTTGATCGCCATGAGAATGCGTTGTGATTGCGGCTGCAGCTCGATCATATCCATGGTTGTGCCGATGAAAACCGCAAAGGATGATTCTACAGGGTCGCGGCGTAGAATACAGCCGATATTTCCTTCCGATCGTCGCTCAGGAAGCAGACGGGGATTGCCGAGATAGTTATTTCCCCACCCGTAACGATCGGAGAGTGTCACCGGCAGAAATTCATACCTGAATGCAGCGTCGATGGTGAGCCAATCACGAACATTCAGGAACGCGTCGAGGTTGCCGTTGGGAAAGTGGTTCTTCCATATTTTCGGGAGCGATTTTCCGCTCCCGTGATTGGGAGTGAAATTGGCGCTGTCGCGTACGTATACATGGTTATAACGCAGTATGCAACCCGCGTTTTCAGAGGCAAGTGAGCATTCTCCGGCGGCACCACCGGTAAGTCGCAATGCCGCGGGGGAACTGGAGGCGGAAGATGGCGCGAACAGGTTGACCGTGGAATATCCTTCGCATCCTCCACGCACCAGCATCTGCAGACCGATGACGTCATGTATTTTTCCGGAGGTTCTGCACTGCACTGCCGCGAAGGGGAAGGTGTTCCGTTCCTTTCGTGCGCCACTCAGATAGACATGTCCGAGAGGATCGTCGAACAGAGCTCTTTTATACCTGCCTTCGAATCGGGTTTCCACGATACTGTACTCAGCCGGTGAGTACTCCCAGTCAATCCGTCCGAGAACCGATTCCGATGAGTGGGATGCGAGTTGCGTCGTATCGACCAGCTGCTTGTGAAAAAGCTCCTGGAATTCATCGGTAAATGTAACGAGGGCGGTTAACCGGTGGTCGTTGCGAATCTGCCAGTTGGTGGAGTAATTGACGCCGATCATGCTGAACTCATTGTGGTTTTTTGTTTTTATGGCGTCGTCATCGCTGTTGTAAGGGGTGTCGTTGTCGTCTTCATACGGGTAATCGTTGCGGGCACCCGAATAATCAACGGAAAAATAATGAGTCATCGGACCGATTCTTTTCCGTAGGACGGTGCCGGCTTTGCGGTAGCCGAAACTGCCGAGTTCAAGCAGGCCGGCAACCATGTCTTTAACGGCTCCGCTGCGGAGATTGATTACCGCTCCCGCGGTGGAACCCAACAGTTCAAGGGGGGCGGTACCCTTGTATACGGTTATGTCACGAAGCGCGGTGAGGGGAATTTTGCTCAGATCAACCGCTCCGCCGGCGGCGCTGTTGAGCGGAATTCCGTCGAGATATACCTGCACCTGTTTGGGAGAACCGCCTCGTATCGAGGCGTCGGTATATTCACCGAAACCGCCGGTTCTTCGTATCGCTACTCCGCTCACCTGTTCGAGTACCGCCGGGAGGTCGGTGCATTTGCCGAGGAATTCATTTGCGGAGATCGTCGTTACGGAGCTGTTGCTGTGTCCGGTACGAAAAGCGGTTACATTCAATGTATCGAGTTCTGCCGAAACGGAAGTATCCGTATCGGACGATTGAACGGAAACGGCAATAGCATTAAAAGTAGCAGTATCAGATAGTGCGGACGAATCCGTTTCCGCCCGTAGAAAACCGGGAAAAAGAAAAAAAAGAAAAACGGACCAGTTAAAAGCCCTATACAAAAAACTGTTGTAAAACAACGAAATCCTCCCAAACCTTGTTCCATGAAGGTTCGATCGTGAGAAGCATTGCAGGCAGGTCTCCTGGCTTTCCCGGAATGGTCGCCTTCCCATCCGCTACCGCAGACAGTGGCTCGAAATGACCATTCCCCGCCTGAAACAGCAGGCGGAACACGGGATTACAGTGGCAGGTCCGCTCCGGATTCGCACCGGAATTCCCTGGCACCCGTAATGCTTGATGCGGCGATAATATACTTACCGGGGGAGGAGTGAGGCAAAGTAGGGGGGATAGATTCCCTGAAACCTGCTAATCTCAAAATGGAGGATCCATCCTGCCGTTGTTATATTATTTAGTGTCTGTCCGAAAACTCCCTTTATCTGCGACTTGTTGCGGATGGACTGATACGTCGTCAGTTTGCATCGCCATATTTTCAATACTATGCCTGCTTCAACTTCCTCGTCTCAGCCCATCCTCACTGCATCTCGAAGAAAAGGATAGTTTCCGGACAGACACTATTTCCGGAGGTGCCGCATCGGCAGGTATATGAATAATTCCGATAGTTTCTTCGAGAAATTAGCTCTGATTTACAATGTAAATGTTACAGCAGAGTGATAATATTATAATTCAAATGATTATGGTTACTGTCTATAAACATCCGAGGCTTTGAATCGAAAACTATGCACCGACTTTGCATCCTCCTCACTTTGCTCCTGACATTCAAATTAACTAACGCACAAGTACGGAATGGAATCAACGGTACACCAGAATGGATCGGCCTCGTCGGTTTCGGTTGGTGTACCGGTACATGCATCCGAAAAAAGAAATTACCTATCAGTTTTTCCGATGGTAAGCAGTTTAAGCATGGATATCTCCTTTATAGTTACCGTTTTTAAACCTCACTCTCCGTCGTCACCAATCGCTTCCGCCGGACATGCATCTTTCGCCTCTTCACACACGTTACGTTCATCCACGTTTTCAGGCTGTTTGAAAACAATCGCCAGATCTCCGCCATCGTTCATCCTGAAATTGTCGGGTGCCGTTTCCGCACACATCCCGCAGCCGATACACTCCGTATCCACATAAAAGGCGCCCTTCACAGTTCCTTCATCCTTGTCGTTTTTATCCGCCATACCGTTTCTCCTTTTGGAAAGATTATTGCAGGATACCGAGTTCCTTGTGTTTTTCCGCGATCCGCTGAGCCATTTCATCCAGCGCATCGAGGATGTTGTTGCCGGGAAAGCCTTTACATACAATAGGTGTCAGGATCTCCACCCTGAGGTTTGAAATCTGTTCGGCGATCTTTTCAACGGCTTTGGTACTCCAGCCGTATGAACCGATAACAGACGCGAACTTCGCTTTCGGCCGCAGTGCATTCGCAAGAAACGACGCATAGAAGATCGCCGGGTGCGGAGCCACGTGCACGGTGGGTGTCCCGATTATGATGGTGGCGGCGTCAACAAGCGAGATCGCCAGTTTTCCCAGATCCGTTACCGCCAGATCGAACTGTTGCGCGGTAACGCCATGTTCCGCAAGAGATGCCACAAGATGTTCGACCATAACCCGGGTGCTCCCGTGCATCGAAATGTAGGGAATGACGACCAGATTTCCGGGAGTATCGGCGATCCATGTTTTGTACTCATCGATGATAAATCGCGGTTCATCGTAAAGAGAACCGTGGCTCGGAGCGATCAGGTCGATGTCCAGTTGTTCGATCGCCGCGATGTTTTTTTTGATCGCGGACCGAAACGGCATCATTATTTCCGCATAATACCGCTTGGCAGCCTCCGCCACCTTCGATTTGTCACGAACGAACAGATCGGTTGACGCTATATGCGATCCAAAAAAATCACAGGTGAAAAGTATTCTGTTTTCCGGAACGTACGTGCACATTGTCTCAGGCCAGTGCACCCAGGGTGTGTAGATAAATTGCAGCGTCTTGTCGCCCAGAGACAGGTTTTCGTTATTCTGAACGGTTCTGATCTTGTCTTCAGGCAAATGCAGGTGGTCTATTAGCAGGTCCTTCCCTTTAGGCGTGGTAAATACAATCGCATCGGGGTATTTCTCAAGTACCTTGGGTATAGCGCCGGAATGATCCTGTTCCGCATGCTGAGACACAATAAAATCGATTTTTCCGATACCTTCCAGCTGTTCCATGAGCGTATCGGCATGAGCGGGATCCACCGAATCAATGAGGGCTGTTTTTTCAGAACCCTTGACCAGATATGCGTTGTAGCTGGTACCGTCAGGTAAAGGTATCAGGGAATCAAATAACCGACGATCCCGGTCAATAAATCCGAGCCAGGATATGTTATCCGATATTGTACGTGGTTTCATGGCAAAATCCTTCCTTCGATGACAGTCTTTAAGGTCTATCGATTATTCTGTTTTGATTGTTCTTGTTTGCAAGAATCCAATTCCTGTTTTTGCAAATAAAAGATCATTTTCTGTCATTCTGATAAATGATAACGATCCTCACCTTTTTGGTACAGCGACGGAGAGGTTAGCTGAATTTCCGCTGTATCAGAGGTGTAAACCCTGTTTCACCGACATATTCCGCAACGGTAACAAAAAAGTAGTCCCCTATGCTGATTGCAATGGTATAAAAAACAGTATTTAAAGCAAAAAGAGTACCGATTCATAAAAGGCACCTATGCGGGTTCCATGAATACCCGATTGTGGTTTTGATAATGATCAGATTTGAGGATGGGTGTTTAAACCGGAAGCAGGAAATCTATATGGCATAAAATTTGCCGTCCAACAAAATAAACATTTGGGATTAATGCTCACCTGATTGAAAGGAATTTCCATGGCAATAATGTCCTTTTGCGCGGAAGAGATAATCGATCGTGCGATAGAAATTGAACAAACGGCAAAGGAATTTTACCGTAACGCGGCAATCTCCACGAAAAACGACACTATTCATTCCTTTTTTGAAACACTTGCCGTTATTGAAGGGGAGCATGAACGGACCTTCCGGGAAATCAAAATGAATCTTTCGGAAAATGAGAGGCAGGTTGAGATCAATGATCCGGGAAACGAAATGCTTTTTTACCTCGATGGATTGAAGGAAATTCAGGCGTGGGAGGCAAGATCCGGAAATGGTGATGAGGAAAACAACGAAAGCACTCGCGAGGTAATTCGTACAGCACTTCGGGCAGAGAAGGAGACCGTGCGGTTTTATACATTTCTATATGATTATGTACCGCCTGCCCGGGGTCTTGACAAGGTGGACGCCGTTATACGGGAGGAGCGCAACCATGTCGCGCAGTTGCAGAATGTTCTTGACAGGATGGAAGGAATTACCCGGGAGAGGTGATGTTCACGTCAATAAATTCAATGATTATAACGGTCGTGGCTTACTTAACGTTCCCTGTTTGTCACAGAAAGAAGCAGCCAGTCTCGTGGCGTGATGTCCGCCCATCCGTAAAAATCGTTGACGCCTCGAAAATCGGCGGGAAAGCATAACGGCTGTTTACCGGGTGAACTGATTTGTTAACAGGAAGGAATACCTATGGATACCGAGATATCTAAGGCAATCGAACGGCGAGCAAGACATAAAATCATCAATGGGAAACAGGTAATTGTCGAGTACCGCGAGTACGCTTCTATTGACGGAAAGGTTATGATTTGTTATTCCGCCGTCGTGGTAGGTGATCCTTATTCACTGACAATGGAAATCCCGAAAGAAATCCTGCTCGCTATCCAGAAAAAATTCGACAAGGATATTTATAGCATCATTCCCGATTCATTTTTCGAAAGGATACGGGAATACACCTCGACGGCCGAAACAAGAATCCGGGATGCAAATTCGGGGAAGGGTGCATTTCTTACCCCATCACGACTTTTCCGGAAGAACCTGATCGGAGCAGATTAAGCCGAAGGTGGCTCGTACCGCATCGGGCATTACCATTGTGAGCCCACCGGACACCCGGTTATAATGCTACCCGATCCGCAATAACGGTTTGATTGGCATGACAAACGGATCGTCTTCATCATCCATCCCATGAGTGAATGCGATCCCGCAAAGATAATTACCACCCTTCCGGCACACCCATTGCACGCTGTATGTGTATTTCGATGTCCCATATGGTGAAGTAATGCAATATTCCATTATGGTACCGGTAGAAATTATCGGTTTCTTTACTGATTTTTCCTGCGGAACCGTAAAGCATACGACTCCGGGGGAAGGTTGGTCACTGATCCGAAATTACCTTCCGGTGAATGTAAATTTTTAGCGAAATATTTTGTATCGTTCCCTGGCGGCATTACAGATTGGACAGTTATCCGGTGGATTGCCTTCGACGGTATGGCCGCAATTTTCACAGATACACACCTGGTCAATCTCCACATCCTTTCCCTTATCCACCGCCAGCTTAGCTTTTCCGAACATTGCCGCATGTATTTTTTCTGCCGAAAGTGCATAGTAAAAACTCTTTTCGGCACTTTTTTCTTTCTGAAATTGCGCCGTATTAAGGTAAACCGGATACATCTCCTCGATTTCAAAAGTTTCTCCATCGATACCCCCCTGCAGATTTTCGGAAGTTGTGCCGTTCCCGAATATACTGCCGGAGTTTACGCCGAATGCGCCGCTTATGTTCAGATGCACGGAAAAATGGTTGGTAGCATGAACATGTTCCGCATGTGAAATCGCACGAAAAAGCCGGGCAACATTGGGAAAATTCTCCTTCTCCGCACTGTCTCCCCATATCGCATATGAGCCATCGATTCGCCACCAAAAGCATTCCTTAAATTTGCTGCCGTCATTTCATGAAACATGGCACTCTCCTCTCACTCCTTTGTGGAATATTATTCTCAGTAAAAATCGGATAATCAAGCAACCGGCATGCCGACAGAAAATCAGCCGGGTCAGGAACGACGGAATACACATATTTAAGAATCCCTTTCCTGAAACCTGTAATTGAAGGTGAACCGTTCTCAGTACCTACCAACTATCACTTGCAGGGATACACTGCTTTCTGATGGAAAAACTTTAATGAGTAATGGCATATGGTTTGCTTTTTTACCCATCGAATGGGCCACTCCGGGAAAGGTGCCGCGGTGTTTTATACGCCTATGATACCCGGTTTGTCAATAATCGGATTCATAGCGCGTCCGGAATCTCCGGCACTACTAAATAAGCAAATAGTTCCAGCGACTCCTGCCATCCAAGATAACACGATTCGACCGGAATCACCGAGGGGATTCCCTGCTGAGCAATGGTCATCTCGGTGCCGCAGCTCACTTCCTCCAGGGTAACGGTAGTCTGCATCTCGCCGGGCATATCCGGATCGTCAAAACGGTCCGTGTAACTGATGGTTCTAAAGGGAGTGAGTTCCTTGAATACTCCGCCAAAGGACTGTTTTTTTCCGGTACTGAAATTGGTAAACGACATTTTATATTCACCGCCGACACGTGCGTCCAGCAGATGTACCTTGCCCGTGAAACCGTGTGGAGGAAGCCATTTGGCCATCGCATCCGGATCAATGAATGCCCGGTACACCCGTTCCGCTTTTGCCTTTATTACCCGATGAAGCCGTACCGTGTTGTCTTTTGACATAATCCAACCTCCTTGAAGGATTTTCGTATCATTTATAATAGCCACTTTTTGTTGAGAGCAAGTTTCATACCGCCTTATTATTTAGTGTCTGTCCGAAAATTTCCATTTCCCGGCAGACAGTAAATACCTCAACTGCTAATAATGTTACAGTACAGGTGAAGCTATGGTAAGGGGGGGGTGTACCACGAAAACCGGGGAAGCGGAATTCCTGATTCCAGGAATGCGGTTACATGAAATGAGAATTAGTGCGACGTTCGAGAATAATCTTATGTCAACTATAGGGAGGGAGGCGGATTACCCGTGATATGAGAGTCGTAACGAGGATTCGTAACTTTTATGCGGCCAGTGGGAACCGCTTTGTACCCTCCCGACCTATGGTATGTTTTTTGCTTTTTCTTCCCCACTGAGAAAACTGAAGTGACACGTGGGTGCTCAAACCAATTAATTGAGAAGGAGATGGTAAAATGCGATCATTCAGATGGGCGTATTCGGGATTTCTCATTGCATTAGCGGCAACCTATGGTTTTGCCGGGGAAAGCCGATCAGTTTCCTACATGGTTGATGGAAAACAGTATGAGGGCTATTTTTTTGATGCGGGAAAAAAATCCCCGTTCATTCTTCTTGTCCACGATTGGGACGGACTTGGCGATTATGAAATGAAGAGATCCCGCATGCTCTCGAAAATTGGCTACAGTGTTTTTGCAACGGATCTTTTCGGTGCCGGGATACGCCCTTCAAAAATGGAAGACCGGCAAAAGCTTACCGGAGAGCTTTACTCCGACCGGAAAAAGATGCGGGCATTGTTGCACGGAGCGCTTGAGGAGGCTCGAAATCATGGTGCGGACATCACCAATTCGGTGGCGATCGGATACTGTTTCGGCGGTGCGGCGGTTCTGGAACTTGCGCGTTCAGGAGAACAATTAAAGGGGTTTGTCGCTTTTCACGGAGGATTGGAGACCCCCGCGGGACAGGATTATTCAGGAACAAAGGGAACGATCCTGGTTCTGCACGGCTCCGCCGATAAGGCAGTGCCCATCAATCAATTTGCCGCGCTGGCGCAAAAACTCGAATCCGGTGGAATCGCACATGAAATGATCCTCTACGGTGGTGCAGACCACGCTTTCACTGTTTTCGGCGGCGAACGATATAATGAAAATGCCGATCTAAAATCTTGGCAACGGTTTATCTCCTTTCTTGAAGAAACGTTGGAAAAATAGGATCTTGGCGTTTATTGAATGTCTATTAATTACCGTTCATCCGATCAAAGCACAGTTGCCCTATTACGCAACGATTCTGTTCCGGGAATATACATGACATTCGGGAAAACGGTTTCTTTGGAACAATAATTGATGATTGAACCGTGCATGATGAGCCACGGGAGGAACAGGACATGTCAGAACAAAAAATACTTTTTTATAAAATTTCCGGATATATCGTCATCAGCAATCTATCCTACAATTCAGTGCAGCGCGTGAAAAATCGAAGCATACCGGGACCTTCATTGAAAATTTATGATCCTGCCACGGTTGCGGAGATGACGGACAGAACTCCGGCGGAGGA
>JAFGHA010000289.1 GCA_016930275.1 Chitinispirillaceae bacterium | reverse complement strand
TCTTTGAAAACAAGTGAACAGACTGGATTCCCGCTTTCGCGGGAATGACACCCATCCTATTAAATGTCAATTCTGAACAGATACTATGTAAGTCATTCAACGGAATCACACCGTTGAGTGGTAAAAATCGATCGATACCGCTGGAGAACTGAAACCGGAACAGTACCCCGAAACAGGTTCTGCAAAAAAATACTCCCTAAAACAATCCCTGTCAAACCGCCACAAAGCTCTTTTCAAGCCCCGAACATACCATTCCGGTATATTTTCCGCCTCGAAAACCCATATATGAAAGAGAGTTCGATTCGCTGCCCCTAAAATTACTCGGGAAATAATCCAACCGTATACCTGCAAAACCTATATTTCAACACGGTCTACGGGATGTCCGCCTGTCTGCTTCCGCATTCTTCCGGAACGAACGGCAGACAATTAACCGGTTTTATCTGCAACCGGACCGGCCAATACCACAACTACCGTACATCCGATACTATGGAGGAATTGTGACATCCACACCTGTTCAAACGGCTAAATTCCCGAAAAAACTGAACCTCACCTGGGTGTTTATCGCGATAATGACCCTTCTTACCGTACTTCTCTTCGGCCGTTTCATCTTCTCCGATCAGATGCTTTACAGCTCCGATCAGATGACCGGATTTGACGCGCGCGTGTTCCAGAAGACCGCACTGCAGCACTATCACCAGTTCCCGATGTGGCTCAATACCCGCCTCGGTGGCATGCCCACGATCGATGCCATGTTCGGTGACGCGTTTTATCTGCCGTCGATGCTGTGCCATCTGACGTTGCCGGTTCCCCGCGCCATCAGTATGAAAATGGTGCTCCATGTACTGCTGGCCGGAATATTTTTCTTTTTCATGTTACACAAAGGCTTCCGGATGTCGCCTCTGGTTTCCGGTGCCGGTGCGATCTTTTACATGTTCAATCCGCAGTTCGTGTCTCATATCTATCCGGGTCACGACGGAAAAATGTTCGTGATCGCCTGGCTTCCGTTTATCATATGGCAGATCAAGCTGCTCATGGAACAACCGAAAATGCTGCATATGGCACTGTTCGGATTCGGTATCGGCATGTCGATCCTCACTTCGCATCTCCAGATGACCTATTTCGTGCTCTGGGGAGTCTTTCTTTACTGGCTGCTCGCGGCAGGTATCATGCTGTATCAGAAAGACAGAAAAACGGCATTGCGCCAGACGGTCTATTTCTGGGCGGCAATCGCACTCGGTCTGGGTATGGGTGCCATGCAGCTGTTTCCGTCGTTTCTTTATATCCGCGACGCCTTTTCGGTTCGCGGCGTTGATCGCGGTTTTGAATTCGCCGCCTCGTGGTCCCTGAACTGGCCCGAAGTCGTTTCGCTCTGGGTTCCTGAATTTGTCAACTCTCTCGATTACTACTGGGGGCAGAACCCGTTCAAGCTTAATTCGGAATATGCGGGGCTGATGCCGGTACTCCTGGCGACACTGGCAATTGTCATCAAACCGAAAAACCGGTGGCGTATTTTCTGGGGAGCCGTCGCCATCGGGACGGTACTCTTTTCTCTGGGAGCTCATACTCCGGTCTTCCATATCGCCTACGCGATAATACCGGGAGTAAAGAAGTTCCGCGCCTGCAGCATGATCATGTTCTGGTTCTCCTTCTCGACCGTCCTGCTTTCAGCCCTTTTTCTGAAGGATCTGGCCACAGGCGCGTTTCAGTCACTCTCCGAAGAACTCCGCAAAAAATGGTTGAAGGGACTGCTGATCGCGATGGGAGTCTGTGTGGCGATCACCCTTCTGTTCTCGCTGCAGGGATTCGTCAAAGGTCTTTTTTCATCGGCTATTGCCGAACAGGGCAAGGAACGGGTGTTTGAGGCAAACTTTTCACGAAATTTTCTCCCGTTTCTCTGGATGTGGTGCATCTTCACCCTCGCGGTGCTTGCGCTTATCCGTGTCCGTGTAAGTGGAAAAATCTCCGTACCGGTCGTAATTATCGCTGTTTTAATTCTGGGAATCATCGATGCAATGCGGGTGGACGCCAAATTTATTAAGTTAGTCAACCCGGCACCCTATTTTTATCAGGACCCTTCTCTGAACCCTCTCGTCGATGAGATGCGCAGGGAACCATTCCGCTGTTTTTCACTTCCCGGTGCTCTGCCGCAGAGCGGTGAAGGTATTCATCATCTTGAAGGCGTGGGCGGGTTCCATGACAACGAGCTGCACTGGTACCGTGAGTTCCGCGGTGATCAGCAGGACCGCAATTACCTCTCTTCACTCATCGGGATGAACGCGCAGGGGCAACCCTTTCTCAAGGCGGAGATGATTTCACGGGGAAATGCGTTTCTCAATATCGCTAATGTCAAATATCTGCTCGTCCGAAACGGCACGAAACTGATGACCATTCCGAATGACAGCGCACTCGGCCGTCTTTCGTACATTCCCGGGTATACGGTAATGGACTCGACCGGAATCATTGAATCGCTCCGTTCGGGAACCTTCGACTACCGGAGAACCGTTGCCCTTACGGAGAAGCCCGGACTGCCGTCATCATTTACCGCGCCGGACGTGACCATACCGGTCAATAATACACTTTCGACGGAATGGGAATCATACACCCCCAACTACCGCAAGGCACTGGTCGATATGCCTGCCACCGGTTTCCTGCAGATCGCCGAAGTGTACTACCCCGGCTGGGAAATCCGTATTGACGGAAAAAAAGCACGGTATTACCGTTCCGACCTCTCCTGGATGGCGGTACCGCTTGGTGCGGGGAAACATACGGTCGAGATGCTGCCGCACTCAAAATATCTCGGAACATTTATTCCGATATCACTCATTTGTATGGCGTTACTCCTGGGGAGCATCATCGTGTCGGTCGTTTTGCAACGCAAACAGGCACCGGTGCCGGTATCCGGATAAACGCCCGTATCCTTCACATTGCAGGGGCATTTCGTGACTTGCTCCTATTTTATTCCGGACGGTACATGTGCAATCGAGATACGCCCGATGACCTTCGCCACTGAAATCATCCGCGTTCCATCATCATCGATCACCAGAGGAACACGATCTGAATTTGCGGGAAAAGAATCATGCGATGGATCCGCGAACACCCATGATCCGGTATACGCCATAACCCAGGCATGATAGTAGTAGCCCCGCTTCGGTGCGACATACAGCACACCAAGCACCACTCGCGCCGGAATTCCTGCGGCACGCAGCAATGCAGCTAACAGTACTGCATGTTCACCGCAATCGCCGTATCCCGCCTCGAGCGTTTCAAGGGCGCTGGAGAAGGTCGCGACGTTTCTTTTTGCGAGTCGATTATATACCGCGTGATTGAATACTGCCACTTTTTTACAGGGGTCCTTGATACCGTTTCCGAGGCTGTCGGCAAGCCTGCGGATTTTCGGATTGGTCACCTGGAGTGTCGATGTCGCACTGAGGAAAGTCGTCCGTTCCTCAGTTGACAGGGGGACCGTTTTTCCGGCAAGACATTTTTTAAGGAATGGTCGAAGCAGAAAACCGTCGCCGTTTCGTTCGTAAAATCGTGCAACCGATGTATCCACCATCTGCCCGTTCGCAAAGGTAACCTTGACCCGCTGCTTCCCGTCAACCAGTCGAGTCGGTACGGGAATTTTCATCATCTCGAACATCGCATCCGTATCTGTGGCTTCAGTCGGTGCAGCGGTGTCTCCCGCTGTCGTTTTTTTTGCCGTATACGGATACATCTCCCGATAGGTTGTCTCGCCCCGCCGGTTTATTTTCCAGATTTCCTTACGATCAAGCAGGTTGTCGGTACAAATGAACTCCCAGCAGGAATCTTTCGTATCGCGGGGAGTACCGCTGCATATCGTAACCGTGACCACCAGTTCCCCCGAAGTCAATTCAAACGAAGAATCCTTCCAGGAGCTTCCTTTCTGCAGCGTACCCGAGAACACGCCGCCGTAGAGTGCTTCGAGCGAACGCACACTCTCGCGCACCGGCGGAAGTGTCCGCCGGTTGACGACCCCTGCGGTGATCACGGTCATCTCCCACCTGCCGCTGCGGTGTTTGTCCAGTTTCCAGATATTGTTTCCCGCCGGACTCTCCATTCGCAGGATCGCCGAAAGCAGATCTCCCGCGGGAGAATACGTCCGCAGCTCTTCCATCCCTATTCGCTGTTTGCCACCGGGAACATTCATTTCCACTGAAAGAACGATACTGTTGACTATCCCGGCAGAAGATGCGGAAAGCGTGGCGATCAGGGTTCCGGCCGGACGCTCCTGCAGAAAAACGGAAAGGGTGTCTGAAATCGGGGAATGATTGCGCAGTATCGAAAGTGAATTGCCCGGCGGTTCCGCCGAATGGATTACGAAGCTGAGAATCAGTATAAAGACGACGATGATGCACGGCGGTCTATACCGGAACATCGGTCTGCCCCGAAAGGTTCCTGCGATACTCATCCAGACTGCAACCGGTGATCGTCGAGAAACGCTCCAGAAAGCGGTTTTCATCGGAAAAGCCGCATTGACCGGCCAGTGTGGCGGTAAGTATTCCGGTATCACTTCTGAGGATTATTTTAGCCCTGTTGATACGCACCTGTGCGATGAAATCTTCAACCGTCAATCCGAGTTCCTTGACGAAAAGCGCTTCAAGAAATGCGCCGCCGGTTACCAGTGCCGCACAAATATGATCAATACCGAGATCCGGATCGTCGAAATGTTCCTCGATGTATCTGCAGGACCGCTGTACTTCTTTATCCATTACCGAAAGTCGGGTCGTCGTCAGAAAACGGCCCCGCTCCCGACGTTCGCGGTAAAACGATATCGTAAAGAGGATGATCAGAAGAGAGGCGATCAGAACCACGAGCTTCACCGCATGTTTTTGTAACAGGATTACCGGTTCGGATAGTAGTCGTGCGGTTTTTTCCGCCAGCAGTCGCAGCATCGTGACACGTGAGAGAAACCTTTCACCACGATCCGGTGAAAAAGTCGTCTTTCGCGGTAGTGGAAGCGAATCCATCGGTTCGGTAACGCTCGTGTGAGCGGTATCCGTATCCGGTTGTTCTTCTGTAAATATATACTCCTCATCGGGAGAAGGCGTATCCGCGATTGCAGTTGCCATGGTAACGGAATCATCCGCCACGGCGGAATCATTGTCGGACATCTGCAGGGAATCCGGAGTCGTCATCGTATCATCGGGTGCAGCCGCGCAATCAGCTGCACCGCCACTGAGACCCCAGACCATCGCACACATCAGAAAAAGAACAAACTGGGAGACCTGAAAGTGATGAACTTTCAGGATTTTTCGGTGCACCGTTGCATCTGCTCCTGGAGAATGGTGTTATAATTCGCGCCTAAAGCATCAATCTTCGCCTGCAGCCGGACCCCGAAACGCTCCACTTCGTCGAGTGACCGCAATTTGGAATCCTGCCAGAGTCTATTGAGCGACTTTTCATTGAGAATCTCATTCGTGGCGACTTCAAAATGCAAACGTTTATCTTTGTCTTCGGTAACTCTTTTCAGTGTATCCTTTACCATTCGCAGCATCTCGGTATAAACCGCCAGATCGAACTTCAGTTTCAGCTGCCGCGTATAATTCAACAATTCTTCGGCAAAAAAAACTGAATTACAGATATAATGCCTTTCATTTTTATACACGGTACCATCGTAATAATACTCACCGATAACCCGTCCACCGGCAGTCTTCACCACCGATTTCGGAAAGGGTGGCGGTTCTTCGGTACGCCGTGGTGCGCTCGTATCGGCAGTAATCGCCGCGACCGCATCACTTTCATCGCTATCCGCCATTAACTCCTCAGGAGAAATCGCGGCAATTGCCGGGGGTTCGAATACAGCGGCGGTATTTTTTGGTTCGGGGGATACCGGATGCAATTCGTCAAGAGGTGTCGCCGGTGGCGGGGG
>JAFGHA010000032.1 GCA_016930275.1 Chitinispirillaceae bacterium | reverse complement strand
GTGTGTATCCCGTTGATCTTCAAAATAAATAAGTTACTCCTATTTGTTTTCTGCTGCAATAGCCCCATTCCCCCCGGGGCTATTGCTTTTTTTTATCCCATTAGCGATTACGGAAAATTCGAACGCTGCCGTATACAGGTTTAAAACCAGTTCCAGGGATTTGAATAAGCATAAATCTTGTTACTATCACTTGAGAATGGATAATGACTTGAAATTCAGTGGTTTCATTTTTTTTCTGTTTCGTATACTAGTTGATTAAAGTATTTTATCATAGCCGTTCAGTACAAATTACCGAATTAGGGCAAAAACTGAAGGCGAAAATCAGTAGTGAATAAATATTTATTCGTATCGGCAACACACGGTGAAGCAGTATAAAACAGTTTTGAAGTTACTGAAGGTAGCACAGGGTATCGCAATCCTTCTTCTCTGCATATTAATGGCTCGTGCAATGAAAATGCTTTTTTATCTTATGCAGGGAAATTGACCGGATGATCTGGAGCACCTTGCTACATCCTTCACTCGATGTCGTTTACCGACTCCCCGAGTTACAAGGCGGATCGGAATATCGTGACTGCAGTTGCACGCAGGTACCTTTCGACAAAGGCCTGAACGTTGCACGGGTGGTACATGCACTAGGGGAAGAGGTTCATGTCGCCGGAATCGTACCGGAGTACGGACTGAAACGTTTTGCAGATATGCTTGATGCAAACGGGATTGTCCACCGATTGTTTCCCGTGCCGGGTGATCTTCGGGTAACGACGACAATTCTTGAAAGCGAAACCAGGGGCCGTACACGGATCGCAGCGACTCCTCTGGTAATACCCTCCCGTCTGCAGCATGACTTTACCGGGTTTATTGCCCGACAAATGAAGAGCGGTGATTACTGGTGTTTTTCGGGAGATTTACCCAGAGGTTTTTCCGATAACGCTTTTTCCGTGTTGCTCGATGCCGGATCGGAACAGCGGTGTCAAACACTCCTTGATACAAGCGGAGTCCCGTTGCAGAAGGGGGTACGATCCCGACCGACCATCATCAAACCGAACCTCAGTGAGCTGGAGAATTTTTTCGGTGAACAGGTGCGCGGTGTGCATCACATTGCCCTCAAGGGAAAACGACTTCTGGATATGGGGATAACCTATATTTTCATTTCGCTGGGAGCCGACGGCATGATCGCGCTTCATAAAAATGATTGCATTCTCTGCAGTGCCCCCTCTGTGGAGGTGCTCAGTTCCGAAGGAAGTGGCGACGCCCTGGTGGCCGGGGTTCTCGTCGCGCTCAAACGTCAGTTTTCCTTCACTGAAACCTGTCGTCTGGCGGTTGCCTGCGGAAGCGCGAAAACTGTCTGTAAAGGTCCCGCCGGTATCAACCCCGACACTGTCTGGCAATTCATGGAAGAGGTGCGGATTACCTCTGTCTGACAAGGAGCTTCTATGCAACGAAGGCGTATTCTGATAACCGGCGGTGCCGGATTTCTCGGGTCGCATCTGTGTGAACGGCTTATCAGCGAGGGGCACGATGTCATCTGTCTCGATAACTTTTTTACCGGTGTCAAGGATAATATCCGCCATCTGCTCGATCATAACCGGTTTGAACTCGTACGTCACGATGTCACGTTTCCAGTGTATCTGGAGGTTGACCGGATTTATAATCTCGCCTGTCCGGCATCTCCCGTACACTATCAGTACAATGCGGTGAAAACCATCAAAACGAGCGTGATGGGAGCTATAAATATACTTGGACTCGCCAAACGGGTCAGAGCCCGGGTGCTGCAGGCGTCGACATCGGAGGTGTATGGTGATCCCTCGGTGCATCCGCAGCGGGAGGATTATTGGGGCAATGTCAATCCGGTCGGTATCCGTTCCTGTTACGATGAGGGAAAACGGGTCGCGGAGACACTTTTTTTCGATTATCACCGTATGAACGGGGTTGATATCCGGGTGATGCGTATTTTCAATACCTATGGTCCCCGTATGCGGCCCGATGACGGTCGGGTCGTATCAAATTTCATTGTACAGGCACTTCGGGGAGAGGATATCACGCTTTTCGGTGACGGATCACAAACCCGTTCATTCTGTTATGTCGACGACCTCATCGAAGGAATGGTGCGTTTAATGCGGTGCGAGGATTGCATTGGACCGGTGAATATCGGTAACCCCGGAGAGTTTACCATCCGTGAACTTGCGGAAAAGGTGATCGAAATTACCGGAAGCACCTCGAAGCTCGTCTACCGCCCACTGCCTTCGGATGACCCCCGGCAGCGACAACCCGATATCACTCTCGCACGGGAGATGCTCGGCTGGGAACCGGGAGTGAAACTCGAAGAGGGATTGGTGAAAACGATTGAATATTTCAGGGAATTTATAAAACAGTAAATAGTATCATCACGGTGCCGTGACTTCCGGTCGACGGAATACCGCGATTTCAATTACAACCACAGTGGAGTGCAACGTGATAAAGTATCTACCTTCGGAAATCGAACCGAAGTGGCAGCAACGATGGGAAGAGGAGGGGTTGTTCACGGTAAAAACCGATACCGCGAAACCGAAAAAATATGTTCTGAATATGTTTCCCTATCCTTCGGGGGCTCTGCATATGGGGCATGTGATGAATTATACCATCGGTGATGTCATTGTCCGTCGCTCACTCATGCAGGGGTTTCACGTTTTGTCGCCGATCGGATGGGATTCGTTCGGTCTCCCGGCTGAAAACGCTGCGATCCGTGAAGGAATTCATCCGGCAGAAAATATCAAAATCAATATCGACCGGATGCGGATGCAGATGAAACGTGCAGGATGGGGCTTCGACTGGGATCGTGAGATCGCCACGTCGAGCGAGGCGTATTACCACTGGACACAGTGGCTGTTTCTGCAGTTTTACAAGGCGGGACTTGCCGGAAAAAAACATGCTCCCGTCAACTGGTGCCCCAATGACAAGACGGTCCTGGCCAACGAACAGGTTCATGACGGACGGTGTGAACGGTGCGGCACACCGGTGGAACAGCGGAATCTTGATCAGTGGTTTTTTCTGATGAGTAATTACGCGCAGCGGCTGCTCGACAACCATGTGCAACTCGGCGGTTGGCCTGAACGGGTACTCAAAATGCAGAAGGAGTGGATCGGCAAGTCTGAAGGGGCGACCGTACGGTTCAAACTGGAAAACAGTGAGCGGTATCTCGAGGTCTTCACTACCCGCCCCGATACCCTCTGGGGAGTGACGTTTATATCGATGGCGGCGCAACATCCACTTGTCGATACGCTGGTCGAGGGACATCCCGAGGCGGCGGGCATCATGGCAACCGTAAAGAAGATGCGCATGCTCGGGACCTCGGATCTTGAGGTTCTCAACCGGGAGAAGGAGGGAGTTTTTACCGGGAAATATGTCATCAATCCGGTGAATGGTGACCGGGTGCCCTTGTATATCGCCAATTTCGTGGTGATGAGCTACGGAACCGGTGTGGTGATGGCGGTACCTGCGCATGATCAGCGTGATTTTGAATTCGCGCGCAAGTACGGCATCCCGATAAAAGTGGTGATTGAGCCTTCTGATGCTACTCCTCTCAAACCCGATTCGATGGATACGGCGTTTACCGACAATGGAATCATGACCGCGAGCGGTGAATTTACCGGAAGAAACAACCGTGAAGCGATGACTGATATCGTTTCATATCTCGATAAAAACGGTTTCGGCGGTAGAAAAGTCACGTATCGTCTCCGGGACTGGCTCCTGTCACGTCAGCGGTACTGGGGGGCACCGATACCGATCGTCTATTGTGATCAGTGCGGCGAGGTCGCGGTTCTCGAGGATCAGCTTCCGGTATTGCTGCCGAAAGATGTTTCCTTCAAACCCACCGGTGAAAGTCCTCTCAAGGAATCTGTCTCGTTCATGTATACCACCTGCCCGAAGTGCGGCGGTCCGGCCACGCGTGATGCCGATACCATGGATACCTTCGTTGATTCATCGTGGTATTATCTGCGGTATGCATCGGCGAAAGTGGAATCGGCACCGTTTGCCCGCCGCGATGTTGACTACTGGTGTCCGGTGGATACGTATATCGGTGGTATCGAGCATGCGACCATGCATCTGATTTATGTTCGTTTCTTCACCATGGTGCTCAAGGATCTCGGACTGCTGCCGTTCGAAGAGCCGGTGAAGAATCTTTTCTGCCAGGGAATGATCTGTAAAATGGCGCATTACTGCGAGGTCGACAAATGGCTTCCCGAGGAAAAGGTTCGTGACGGAAAATGTCTTGTTTGCGGCGGACCGGTGGTGAGTGAAGTGACTAAAATGAGTAAAACGAAACTCAATGTCGTGAGTCCCGAACAGATCATTGAAACGTACGGTGCGGATACTCTCAGGTTCTGCGTTCTCGCAGATAACCCGCCCGACCGTGACCAGCTCTGGAGCGATGAAGGCGTTCAGGGAGCTTCCCGGTACCTCTACCGTTTATGGGATACTATCGGGAGTGTGCTGCCTGAAATCGTAAAGGCTGAGCTGCCAACTCCAGCTATCCTCGAAAAATTATCCGGAGAAGACCGTGAACTGCGGTTCGCCACTCATTCCACCATCATGCGGGCAATGCAGGGAATCGAGACTAACTGGCAGTTCAACACGGCGATCGCCCGTATAATAGAGCTTACCAATAGTGTACGGAAACTCAAAGATGCCGCGACTCCTCCGGTACTGCGTGAAGCGTGCGAAACCCTGCTGCTGCTGATTGCACCGATGACGCCGCATCTGGCCGAGGAACTCTGGGAACAACTCGGCAACCGTGAATCGATTTTCCGTCATCCGCTTCCTGAAGTTGACCGGAATGCACTTGTCATGGATGAAATTCCCATCGTCGTACAGGTCAACGGTAAGCTTCGTGGTCAATTCACAGCGAACCCTGATGCACCGCGTGAAGCCCTTGAAAGGAAAGCACTTGAATTTGATAAAATTCAAGTACATCTGCAGGGAAAAACCATAAGAAAGGTGATTGTCGTACCCGGAAAACTGGTGAACATTGTGGTATCGTAAGATACGGCAAGAGCACCGGTACCGTTGCGACACTCGAACGTAATAGTCGATGTCAACGATGGACAATGAACTATCTATGGATCAACAGCTTATCATCGCTACAGGTAATGCCGGAAAAGTCCGCGAAATCGGGGAAATATTTTCTGAAATGTCACTACGTCTGCTGCCGATGAGTGCGGTACTCGATCCTGTACCGGAGATCGTGGAAGACGGAGCGACATTTTCGGAGAACGCCCGCATAAAAGCGGGAGTGATATTCAGGGCAACGGGAATCTGGACGCTTGGTGACGACAGTGGTCTTGCCGTCGATGCGCTCGGCGGGGCCCCCGGAATACACAGTGCCCGTTACGCCGGGGAACAGGCGGACATGGAAGCAAATAAACGGAAACTGCTGGAAGACCTTGCCGATACTCCGGAATCAGAGCGCACCGCACGATTTATCTGTACCATTGCCGTTTACATCAATCCGACGACGGTACTTGAAACAGAGGGTGCTTGTGAAGGTAAAATTATTGACCACCCGAGAGGAGACAGCGGTTTCGGCTATGATCCCCTGTTCGTTCCCGAAGGATACACCCGGACGTTCGCGCAGTTGACGGCATCCGAAAAACATCGTATCAGTCATCGCGGCAGAGCGCTGCGGAAGATGAAGGAGCTTCTGCATGAGTATATCAGAAGGTGATCAGCGACGACAGGCCGAGAAACTGCTGATTGTCGACGACAATGAGGATGCCTCCCTCTTTCTTCAATCACTTACCGCCGAAGCGGGATTCCGGACGGCAATTGCCGATTGCGGAACCCGGGCACTCGAGGTGATGGCTGAAGGAAATGTCGATCTGGCACTGATTGACGTGGTTATGCCTGATATGGACGGGGTCGAGGTGGCGCGCAGGATAAAAAAGATGTCGGGTAACGATTTCATGCCGGTGATTCTGGTAACTGCCCTTTGTTCGGAAGCAGACAAGGTAAAAGGACTCAAGCACGCCGATGACTATCTGACCAAGCCGTTTTCAGCCGAGGAACTCATGGCACGTATCAACGTGCTCCTGCGGATTCGACGGCTTCATCGGGAACTCTATCAGTCAAAAAAGCGATATGAGTGTCTTTATGAAAATTTTCCTCATCTCTATATTTCCATCGATTCAAAACGTACCATCACCAACTGCAACCGTTTTTTCAGAGATATCTTTTCGGTGTCCGACGAGGAGATTCTCGGAAAGAGCATTTTCTCACTGTTCCGTGTGCAGGATCGTCCGACACTCGAATCGTTTCTCAATTCATTCACGCTTTCCAATCTGCCATCGGTCAAACAGCGGACCTTCACCGCGCTGCGGGGCAGCGATGCCGCACCGCTCGAGCTCAACCTTAAAGCGGTGTATACCGGAGAGGCAGATGACGGACTGAGTATCGTCATCGCTCTTGAAGACGTGACCGAACAGATACGGCTGCAGGAGGAACAACGGATCGCCCGGCAGCATCTCTACCGGTCGGCGCGTATGGCTTCGATCGGTACCCTGGCATCGGGAGTGGCGCACGAGATCAACAATCCGCTCACTGCAATCCTCGGTTTTTCAAGTGCGCTTCTGGGACGCTTCAAACAGAACGAACCCCTCGATCCGGAAGAGTTGAAGGAATACCTGGGCATTATCTACACGGAAGCACTGCGCTGTAGAGACATCGTGGAAAATCTGTCGAAGTTCGCACGGGAGGGTGATTTTGCCGCCGTGCGGATCAATCTGCATCAGTGCGTGGAGGATGCCGTCAAACTGACGCATTCCCGTGCTGTCAAGGCAGGACTGCAGGTGGTCAACAATATCGATAAGGATGCCGCCATCCAGGGGGACAGCAATAAAATTGAACAGGTATTTATCAATATCATCAATAACTGTATCGATTTCTGTCCGTCTGGATCGACGGTTACCATCGAAAATGATACAATGACGGAAGCATCACGTTTCTGTAAAATATACTGTCGCGATGACGGGCCCGGTATCGCGGCTGAGATACTGCCCAAAGTATATGATCCGTTTTTCACGACCAAAGAGGTCGGTATGGGGACCGGAATGGGGCTTGCCATCTGCTACAAGGTGCTGGAGGAATGCAACGGTTATATCGATATACAATCGGAACCGGAGGGCGGAACGTCGGTTATTCTGGAACTGCCGGTTGCACGGTAGTGAGCTGAAGGCGCAAGCGGCGTGCCCAGCGTGTGCGCGTGCGGATGATCTTTTCGGTTCCGGGGAGGTACGATGAGTAAAGGTAAAGTTCTGGTCGTTGATGATGAAGCGTCACTGCGGATGCTGCTCGGCAAGGAGCTGAGCCGTGTCGGGTACAGTGTTGAAACCGTAGCGGACGGTACCGAAGCGCTTACACGGTTGCGGGAGGATTTTTTTCATGTGGTGCTGCTCGATATCCTGATGCCCAATACCGACGGCATGGAAGTTCTCAGGATAATCAAACAGGATGTGATTCCTTCCGAAGTGATTATTCTCACCGGGAATGCGACGTTCGAGAATGTCATCGAGAGCATGAAGTTGGGCGCGTTCGAATACGTGCGCAAACCTTACGAACTCAGTGAACTGCTCATTCAGGTAGAGCGAGCGATCGATCATCAGCGCTCACTGGTGGACCTGAAGGTACTTCGTGAGGAGCTTGCTCGAACCGGACACGGTGGACAGCTCATCGGAAAAAGCAGAGTGATGATTGATCTGCAGACAATCATTGCCCGTATCGCACCCACGCAATCGACAGTGCTGATTCTCGGTGAGAGCGGTACCGGAAAAGAACTGGTTGCACGGTCCATTCACGAGCAGAGTCTGCGCAAGGAGAAACCGTTCATCGCCATCAACTGCGCCTCCTTTTCGGAAACACTGCTCGAAAGCGAACTGTTCGGCTATGAGAAGGGAGCGTTTACCGATGCGAAAGCGCAGAAACGCGGGTTGGCGGAAATCGCCGACGGCGGTACGCTCTTCCTGGATGAAATCGGAGAAATACCCATACACTTTCAGGCGAAACTGCTGCGATTTCTTGAAACCGGTGAAATCCGCCGTGTCGGGGGTACAAGAGATATTACACTCAATGTACGCATCCTCTGTGCCACCAACCAGCCGCTGGAGCTGCAGGTCGAGGAGGGCAGGTTCCGTGCGGATCTTTTCTACCGGCTCAACGTGCTTTCGGTGAACGTACCGCCGCTTAAAGACCGCATTGATGACATCGTTCTGCTGGCGAAGTTTTTCATTGCACAGCAGGGGTTTCAGAAGGAACTTGATAAAAGTGCACTGCAGATGCTCAAATCCTACGATTGGCGCGGAAATGTACGGGAACTGAAAAACGTCATCGAGCGGACCTGTATTCTGACACCGGGGAATGTCATTACCGCCAAAGATCTTTCTTTTCTGCGCGCTCCGCGTGAAGTCGAAAACCCATCGAAACCGGCGCTACCGTCTCCCTCTTCTTCTCTTGCCGATACCGGTGAAGAACAGGCGCTGTCGTTAAAAGAGATGGAGCGACGTCATATCATCAAAGTGCTGGGACTGGTGAACGGGCATAAGGGAAAGGCTGCCGATATTCTTGAAATACACCCGAAAACACTTTATCTCAAGATGAAAACGTACAATATCGTTTCGGTATACGAGTAGGGGACCGTGTCACTACAGGGTTGCGGCAGGCCGATCGGTCATTCCACTTTCAGCAGATGACTTTCGACCATCTTTTTACGGATGCCGTCCTTGATGGCCGCACGACTGATGATTCCCTTGAATGTTCCTTCCGGAGTCGTAACCGGGATTCCTGATGCGTCAATCTGATCCATAATGCGGAGTGCTTCCTTGACCGGTTGATCGGATTGAAGCACTACTTTCGGATCGGCGGTTACATCCTCCGCGATCAGCCAATGCCAGGTTTCACCTTCGAGCATGAGTTTCCGCAATTCACCGATTCCGATACATCCGGTCAAATGCTGTTCGGTGTCGACGACCGCGAGAAGATCGAGGTTATTTTTTGAAAACTGGGAAAAGACATCGTGAACGGAGGTGGAAGGAGCCACCGCACTCTGTGTGACTGCGGGAATATCGGCAAGCGTCAGTTGCGCCGCGACATCCTCTTCGGTAACGTTCCGCCCGATTTCCTTTGCCCAGATGATAGCCATTTTCGTCATGAGTGGTCCGATCAACTGTACGATAAACGTGGTCGTGGTGATACCGAAAATGATGACGTCACCGAGCGCCATATCGCCACTCACCTGCATGCCACCGAGCTTCTGCGCGGCCATGATGGAAAGACCGACCGCCACACCTCCCTGAGCGAGAATCCCCATACCGCTGTACCGTTCGACAATGGGGCCCGCTTTGGAAATGCGTGCTCCGATCCATGCACCGCTCAGTTTTCCCATACTCCTTCCCACCACATACGAACCGACCATTGTCCAGAGCCACCACGGCATTGACTGCAGTTTCAACCGTGCTCCCACAAGTACGAAGAAGAGCACATAAATCGTGGTCGAAAATGCCTTGATACGACTGGAAAGGCGTTCATAAAGGTATGGATACCGGTTGGCGACGGTAATACCTGCAGACATCGCGGCGAGAATGATATCCATATTGTAGTGGTCGGCAATTCCCGTGATGAACATCAGGAGACCGACTGAGGATACCGTCGCGGTATCCGGTTTCGACGCCCGTTTGAGAATCGAAGAGAGGATAAGCCCTGCGGCGATACCCATCGCTATGCTGCCGAATAGTTCGATGCTGATGTGGAACATTTCTTTGGGTATATTCGCATGGCCATGACCAAGAAGTTCAGCGACACCGCTTCCGAGGCCGTAGAGCGTCATGGCCAGTGCATCGTCGAGTGCAACAATCGCGGTAACGGTGGTCGTCAGAATACCGGCACTCCGGTACTCCCACAACACGGCGATGGTTGAGGCCGGATCGGTAGCCGATGCTATGGCGCCGAAGACCATCCCTCCCGCTACCGACATGGCGAGGTTGCCGGTAACCACATAAAGAATGGTGGTAATGGCGATCAGAACGATGAAAAAAGTGGTAAGTCCTTCGCCCAGAAGAATGGCGGTAAACTGTTTTCCGTATTTTTTCATGGTGTCGAATTTGATTTCTCCGCCCACCATGAAACCGATAACCGCCAGACAGAAAAGATTGACCGGAGAAAGCTTTTCAATATCATTCGGAGTGATGAGTTTGAAACCGCTGCTGCCGAGAATGATGCCGGAAATCATGTAGCCGAGCACCTGCGGTATACTGACTCTTTTGACGATCAGTGCATTGAGTATTCCACCTGAAACTGCTATGCCGAGCAGTATCAGTACACCGGAACCATCGGAAGTAATTGCGTTCATAGGACAATGTTTTCGGGAATAACAGACAAGTAGAGGACCGGTCGGATAGATCGGACCGGAGGAACACTGTTCAGGCGATAGAGCAAAGTCGAGACGGCCGGCGTCGGAACGTGGGCTGGGAGATTTTTACCGCAGGGTTGTGGCTCGCTTGTAGGTTCCATTTCAATCGGCTTAAAAATACATTATCCGGACGGGTATTTTTAGTAGAATTTGCAATAAATTCTTTTCCCGGATGATTCCCGATCTCCGTGACATTCCGGAAAGGGTTTCCGTTTCCAGGTGCGGCATCCGATCTTACCACTCGGCGGTTTTTCTGAATCCCACGAGAGAATCGAGCGGGATGATTCTTCGGGTCGCCAGATTGAACAGGGCGGGGCGCCGGTTCCGGTCGAGGAAAAGAGGACCTCCCGTATCTCCGGACAGTGTTATCTGATATAAATGATGAGAGGTGATCTTGTAAAGCATTTTTCCATGCTGTGCGAATAACGCTTTTTCCGATACCAGACCGACCGGGAAAAGATACTCCAGTGTATCTCGGATCAGCAGTCTATTGCCGGTGACAAGCTCAAAAAGAAATGGTTCACTGTTGTATGGCGGGTTTTTGAAACCGGTCAGGAATGTTTTTCCGTCAATCCGAAATATTGTATCGGTCATGTACACATCGATTGTATCGCTGTATCCCTTTTTTGTGTTGGTATCGATGACCGTATGAAACAGTTGTCTGCTGGAGCATTGCAGTATATGCAGGGTATCCAAAACGGTATACATACCGATGACGCTGTGATCGGACAGTGCCGGTACGTCCATGAAGGTCGTGAATGCGGCGTCGTTCCAGATGATGATCGTTTCGCCTGCGGTAACACACAGGAGCGAATTATCCGGGGTGAGGAATGGCTGGAACGCGATACCTGAGCTGTCTCCGTGAAAGGCCGTGTCGAATGAGCTGTTTGCCGTGAATTGATTCTCTGAGAAGATACTGTATCTGCCGAGGAGCAGAAGGTTATCATTGTTGTCGATATGGAGATAACGGATATACTCACCCGAGTACAGCGTGTCAGGTACCAGGTTTTCAGCAAGCATCGAATCGGTGAATGATCGTGCGGTGCCGTTGTAAATACCGTAATAGATGCCGCGTGAAGACTGAACAATATTGGACAGGTACCGGTAATTGTTGGAAATCCGAACAGATTCATCGGTGGTCCACCGATGATCTGCAGGATTCTGAATGCATGACAGACAGACGGAAAGTACCATTGTGGCCGCATAAAATAAACGGTTAAAAGTCATAACGGACCTGCCCGGAAATACTTTCCTGCTCATTGCGTCTGTAGCCGGAATAACTGTTGAACCATTTTGACCAGCCTGAATAGGTCGGGAAATATTTATAGGCCTGGATCGTGAGCGAGATATGATCTTCAATGAAGAAATCGATGGAGCATTCAAACAAGCCGGGTTTACCGCTTGGTGCTATGAGGTATACCGGTATTTCCGAGAACGAGGCTTCGGCGACAATGCGGTTGGTAAGAAGAAAACAGAGGCCGACTTTCCCGGATGCATCCAGCGGTCCTTTTTGCAGCAAGGTTACCGAAGGGTCCACGGCCAGGGAAAGGAAGAGGCGCGATGCTACCGGAATCGTCCATTCAAGTTGCAGAGGGTGTTTCGCGGTGTAGTCGAAATCGAATGCGTCGCTGGTATCAATGTCGGTGCGGATTGCGGTGGATCGCCGGTAAGCATACTGATAGCGGGCAGTCGCCCGTAGCCGCAGCCTGATCTCGAAACCGTGATACAGCCATGGAAATCGTTCGCTCAATGTCTCATAGACGCGGAAAAATGCGTATGTGTCAATTTTGGCGGTATCACATGCCGGATCGTCGCCCAGAATTGACGTAATTTTCTCCATGATGAATTTGTCCGGCCGGTCGTGGTCGATTCTGAATGATCGCTGTGAACCGATCAGTTTTGACAGCTCCAGCAGGGTGCTGCCGGAAAGGGATGCATTGAGAACACCGTCTTTCCTGAGTTTCCGTTCAATTTCAAAGGCTTTGTAGACCGGTTCTACCGGTCGGCGCCTGCCGTAGCCGATGGCGGGTGACAGTCTGAATTCTCCGGTATAATTTTTTCCCGTTGACGAAGTCGATCGGCGGCTCTCCTCATAATAATCGATGTCATGGTCGTAACTGTTTTCCCGTTCGTATGCGGCATCGATTTGTGCGCTTCCGTAAATTTCAAGGAAAAAGTGACGGAAATATCCCGAAGCCGCCGGGTAACGGCGGAACGAGCCGGAACCCGACAGATGACCGTTGATCGACGAACCTCTGCTGGTCGTCGAGTCGAATAAACCGGTCATTTCATTACCCCTGATGGAGCTGAAACGGGAACGGCTTCCCTGCAGAGAAGAGTTTACGGAGTAATCAGCGAGCAGCGGTTCGCTGCTGTATTCAAAGGTGGTGGCAATCCCGGTGTTCCCCCTCAGATTCATCGAATAGTTCTGTTTGAAATCGCCACTGGTATCAATTGACAGTTGCCGTGGAGGATTTTCGTGTTCGGAAGCGTTGTAGTTGAAGCCCAGAAGAAGATCCCGGTCGAGTGCGAGATAGCGCGGGTTATCGTAACAGTGTAGTATCCGGTGAAAACGGAAAATCGAATTTCTGTCGATTCCGGAAACATCGGTAATGATAATGCAAAGGAAAAGAAATGTCAGTCTGGATGTCTTCTTCACGGACAAGGCCCTCGGAAGTAAAATACCCACCGGGTTTATTTGGATGCAACCCGCACCGGGCAAAAACCGGAAATGTGACGGGGTTGCTGCGGCTGCGGGAAAAACACTATTCCACCGGATTGAAACATGCCCACCCGTGCCCCGGTTTTACTTCCGTCAGTTCGGGTTCCTGTTGTATGCATACGTCACGTCGGCGGGGGCAGCGGGGGTAGAAGGAGCAGCCGGGCACCGCCTGCTGCCGTTCGGCATCTTCGGACACGGTGGCGCCCCTTTTTTTTCTTCCCTTGCCGGGGATCGGCACACTCTCGAGCAGTAGGACGGTATAGGGGTGTCGGGGAGAGGTGAACAGATCGTTTTCACTGCCGTATTCAACGATTTTACCCCGGTACATGACCGCAATACGGTCGGCAAGGTGGCGGACGACCGCGAGATCGTGTGAGATGAAAAGCTGGGTCAGGCTGCGGGAGGCGCGCAGGTCCTGCAACAGGTTGATGATCTGCGCCTGAATCGATACGTCAAGAGCGCTGACCGGTTCATCGGCGATGATCAGTTCCGGGTCGGTGGCAAGGGCGCGGGCGATCCCGATTCTCTGCCGCTGTCCGCCGGAAAATTCATGGGGATACCGGTTGAGGTACTCCCGAGAAAGACCCACCTGATCGAGCAGCGTGGCAATCCGGTCGACACGGTCGGTGCGGTTGCCGATGCGATGAATAATGAACGGCTCTTCAAGCAGTGTACGTACCGTCATACGCGGATTGAGGGAACTGTAAGGATCCTGGAATATCATCTGCATGCGTTGGCGTACCGATTTCCTGGCGTTCGCTTCCGATTCGGCCCATTGGAACGGTTTCGATTCCCTGAATAATAATCGTATCGATCCGGATGTTGCCGGTTGCAGCCCGGCAATCGCCTGTGCAGAGGTGGTTTTTCCGCAGCCCGATTCTCCCACTATCGCGAAAATGGAGCCACGATCGATGGAGAAACTGACTCCGTCGACCGCCTTGACATGAGTGATAACATGACCGAATACTCCCTGACGAACCGGGAAATGAACACGGAGATCAGTGACTGAAACTATGCTGTCTGTCATTGCATCATTATTCATATAAAAGGCACCGGACAGTGTGGGAGTTGCCGCGGTCAAGCAGGGGAGGACTGTCGATCGCGCACCTGGGCATACTCCGACTGCAACGCGGATGAAACGGACATCCCGACGGTATGTTGCGCAGGGTAGGGACCTCGCCTGGAATGATCGTCAGACGTTCCTTGCGTGTGTCGATACCCGGAAGCGTTTCGAGCAGATTTACGGTATACGGGTGCAGCGGCTCATCAAAGAGTACCGTTGAGGGTGCGTACTCCATCACCATACCGGCGTACATGACCATGACGTCGTGAGCGATATCGCCGACAATACCGAGATTATGCGTAATGAGCAGCATGCTCATCCGTTTTTTCTCCTGGAGATCGAGCAGGAGATCGAGAATTTTCGATTGAACGGTTACATCAAGTGCGGTGGTCGGCTCATCGGCAATCAGGAGCGCGGGATTGCCTACCAGCGCCATGGCAATCATGACCCGTTGCCGCATACCTCCACTGAGCTGATGCGGGTAGCTGTCGGCGGTCCGTTTCGGTTCGGGGATGCCGACTTCGGCAAGGATTGATTCAATCAGTCCGTCTGCTTGATCAACCGGGGTTATGCCGTGTTGCAGAATGACCTCTTTGATCTGATGGCGGCAGGTATATACCGGGTTAAGTGAGGTCATCGGATCCTGGAAGATCATGGATATTTCTTTGCCCCTGATCATCCGTATTTGTTGTGGTGGAAGGGCAAGCAGGTCGGTTTCACGGAAACGTATTCGACCACCCGAAATTTTCCCCGGGGGTTCAGGAACAAGACGCATGAGGGCCAGGGCCGTCATCGATTTACCGCAGCCGGATTCCCCGACAATACCGAGCGTCGCTTGTTCATCGATGGAGAAAGTTACACCGCGAACCGCTTCGACAAACTCGTTTTCGAGGGTGAAACCGACATGGAGATCATTACAGGTTAAGAGAGAAGACGACATACTGACGGTAGTTCCTTCGGTTTGACCGATCTTATAAGACGTATACGACAGAACGTACGAAAACTGTTAAATGGGATTCCGAAAAACAATAAGTACCACCATGAACAGGGAATGCGAATACCCTTCACCTGCAGTGTTTTAGCAGCAGGCACTCTAAAATTCGGCACTACGTACTAAAAAAATGGATCTGCCGCCTAAAGAAGGTCTGATCGACCCGCCAGTGATTATCTCCCTGATTATCTGTGCCGGAACCGGATCTTCGAAGCGAAATTGTCGACATCGAATTCCTTGAACCGGATTATTTCTTCGTTGATGATTTTAACCTGGGGGATTCCCGGCAATTGTTATACAAATAGGCGAAGAGACTACCGAGATGGCCGTAACTGCAGCGGGAACCATTGAATCGCTGGTGAATACGGTCGATGCAGTGCTGCGTGAATGCGAACTGATACGTCGTGCCGTTATAGGTGATTTTGTCGGTCCTCAACGAGTAAAAAATCCGGGTACCACCGCTGATGGTAGCGGAGGAGAGCGACCGTAAAACGAATTGCCAGACGCCACTAAAAGGCACAATTGCGATATCATTGGTTTTCAGCACATCAACTCCGCACTGATCCTGATATAGGTGCGCCTGAAGGCGCGTTTGCCGGTCGGTTGTTTTTTATTCATACAAACAAAACGGTTTCCGGTTGTCGGTGCAATAAAGAGGTGGTTAACGAAATAATGTAAAATAAAAAGTAATATATGGGTACCTGTATGCTGTCCTGATCCCAGGATTAAATTACCATACAATGATGATAAATAAGATCAAAATACTATAACGAGAATTACAATATGACATAAAAATCAATAAGTTAAATTAAAATAACTGTTGTAAAATGAAAACAACAGAATACAGTAAAACTACTCTTTTATTGACGGGTTTTCATAATATTGCTATATTATTCACTCAAGAGTCCCGAGTTTTCACTAATCACCTGTTAAGCGACTAGTGCTAATCCTTCAGCCCGCTCAGCATCGATTCTTTCCCT
>JAFGHA010000288.1 GCA_016930275.1 Chitinispirillaceae bacterium | reverse complement strand
GATGGCCGGAAACGGTCCGCAGACGGCCAAGCAACCAGAGCACCTGACCGTTTGAGTCCCATTCCCCTTCCTGTGACTCGAAATAGCCGTTGGGTTTCTGGCGGGGAAAGAACCGGGAGACCATCTGTTCCACGCGCTCGACAAGCCCAGCCGCGAGCATTGCGTTTGCTATGAGGACCGCATCACGGAACCAGAACCTTTTGTAAATGTACGGTCCCGCGTAGATGTCGTCGGGAGCATGAAGGACCATAGTGCTTATCGCCGTCGAAAAAAGCCGGTTGATACGGCTGTCGGGAACGTTGACCATGCAGATGTTGGCGAGGGCCTTATCCCACAGCTGTCCGGCATCGGCATGCATGTCGAAAGACCGATGCTGCTTTTCGGGGGATTTTCCGAGAGGAACAGCAACGCGTATCTGCCGGGTGCTGCCGGCCTGCAGGGGATAAATCGCCGCGGCGGTGGCCATTCCGACATCGCAGGTGATATGGTCGGCGGGCGGTGACGACTTTTCGGCAACACGGTGAAAAACATCCCCCTCACGGTATCGCGAAAAGACAATCCGTTGCGGCGCGGGAGTCAAGAATATCGTATCACGTTTGTTGACGGTGACGGCGGACCGGTCGGCTTGCGCCGAGCAATTGTGAATAAAACTGACGCCTTCCGGATTGAACGGTCGCAGTGCAATGACGCAAAAAGCATTACGCGAAGAAGACGCTTCCACTTCGATGTGACAACAAGGTCGTTCTTCGCACAACACGACCTCGGTGCGGCATATAATGATCGCACCGTCGCCTGCCGCCTCGGTGACGACGCTCAGGTTCGGTAGGCAGACCAGGAACTGATTTACCGAAGGTAGTTTGGATGGGAGCAGGGAAGACGCATCGGGATTCACTATCCAGAAGTCGACCGACCATCCGTCAAAATGAGGGGTCACCATTCCGCGGGGACCGACAAGCGGCATTTCGGGAAATCCCGGCAACCCCACCGCGGTCCAGTTACGATGCGTGATATTGATGTGCGACATCGAAAATGCGCGGGGAATGAATGCGGGGTTCCGCGGATCGAACTGCTGTTGTACCCAGTACGGCCATATCCAGTCGAGATTGTGCTGAATGGCCTGACTGTTGATGAGACCCCTCGCCAGAAGCAAAATGGCTGCCCGCAGCAGTTCGGTGGGGGCGAGCACCTGCGCCGGTACCGAAAAACGTGCAAACTGCGTCAGAAGACCCACCGGGTCGACAAATCCGTGGGCACGTGCGGCATGACGCAACACCAACCGCCAGGGTAACCAACGCAGCCACATGGGGAAGACCTTTCGCTTAAGGGAACCTTTCCGGTACCTTATTGTTTGGAGGTATCGTTGAGCGTGTCGTATCAGTCGCCATGCAGATGTTTTCGGCCCTTATGAGCGCCCTGACGACCGAGGGTATGATCAAGAGACCTTTTCAGCTTTTCGGCAGCTCTGCTGACGGCTATTCCGGCCGATTCCGCCTCGACGGTAACTGCAATGGATTGGTGGCCTTTTATCCGCGTTTCAATCAGGCAGCGTTTACTTCGCCCCCCCCTCTTTTTATTGTTTTCATCGGTAATATGGATCTCGACTCTGTTGATATGGTCCGTAAATCGGTCCAGAATGTTTTCCACCACCGCTTCTGTATGCCGGATCATCTCTTCATGTCCGTTAAGGCCATGGCCGAAATTGATTTCGATATTCATGATTTATTCCTCATTTTCTGTTGGTTTCAAACTACCGGCGAATGCAGCAACCGTTTCCGGTTCACCTTCCCAGTATCCGGGGCGTTGGTAATGTTGATGCAACCCGATTTCATACGTCCGGGTCGTCTGGTCTTCTACGCCGTATTCCGGCGCCTGCCTGATGGTCTCGCGGGGAAGATTGACAAAAACCTTAGCTTCGTCCCAACTGACGCGATCAATCCATTGCGGTGAAATCAGTACCTTTTTTCCGGGCCACCAGTTTTGTGTGTCAACAATGAGATACCGGATCGCCCATGTAGCATCGTCAATGATAAAATCCGCTACGTGGCCGATTTCGCCGTCTGCGGCCTGGATGGTATAACCGCTTACCTTGCCGGTACTGCGTAGATGCGGGTCCCAGACAGGGTCATTTTCGGTCTGTTTTTTCAATTCTTCAGTGTTCAGGGCAGGGTAAGAATACATGCCCCACATATAGGAGCCTGTCCAGTAGGTCGGCCATCCGTAATAGCCGTGATAATCACTCTCGTATTGTCGCGAAACGGGTTTGTCGGAATCCAATGACGGGCTGTCCTTAATCTGTTTTTTTGTCAGATTAATAGTAATATGGTGCAGTTCCGTTGAAACGTCACCTAAAGCGTACGGAGAGATCAACACCTGTCTGCCCGTAAGCCAATTTCCCGTATCGGCGACCAGATAACGAACCGTCCAGTACCGGTCGTCGAAATAAAAATCCTTGACTTTACCTATTTCTCCGTCATGTCCTTCCAGTTTGTAACTCTGCAGGGTTTTTGCATGGTTGTACATAGTGCGGCTCCTTCTGTTGGTTGTAACGTTTATCCGGATTTGACGCCCGACAGGCGTTCTTATTTGACCGTTTTGCTTAAAATGAATCTGTTTTGAATGGTTTTCTCCAGTTCAATGATGATAAAAATCACCGCACCGACACCGATGATGAAAAGCCAGTCGGTTGGTGCTATCGGCTCACTGTGGAAGGCAGTATTCATGAATGGTGCATAGGTAAATAGAATCTGCAGCAGCGTCATTGTGCCGACACCGAAAATAAGGGGCATATTACTGAACAGCCCGGTTTTGAATATCGAGTGTTGCAGCGACCGGCAATTGAAGAGGTAGAAAATTTCGCCGAAAACAAAGACATTCGAGGCAACTGTTCGGGCTGCTGCTTCGCTGTGGCCCGCCTGTAAAGAAAACTCGAACAGGCCGAATGCTCCGGCGCATAAAAGCGCCCCGACCAGACACAGTCTGAAGATAAGGTGGCCGGCCAACATAGGGTCGGAAGGTAAGCGCGGCGACCGGGTCATGATGCCCGGTTCTTTTGGCTCAAACGCAAGCATGAGCCCCAGAAGTACTGCGGTAGTCATATTGATCCATAATATCTGGACCGGTATGATTGGAAGCGCAATGCCTGCCGCCACCGCAGCAATTATGACAAAGCCTTCGCCGAAGTTTGTCGGTAGGGTCCATAGTATGAATTTGATAAGATTATCATACACCCCCCGCCCTTCTTCGACTGCAGCCACAATAGAGGCGAAATTGTCATCGGTGAGAATCATGTCGGCCGTTTCCCTGGCCACGTCTGTTCCGGTAATACCCATTGCAATGCCGATGTTTGCCTGGCGTAAAGAGGGCGCGTCGTTGACGCCGTCGCCGGTCATTGCAATGGTAGCTCCGTTTGCCTGAAGGGCTTGTATCAAGCGAAGTTTGTCCCCGGGCGAAACGCGGGCAAACACCGAGGTGGACCGGACGCTTGAGATGAGTTCATCGTCGGTCATTTGGGCGATTCTTTTTCCGTTCAGAACACTCGAACCATCGTTTATGCCATCGTTGTCTTCAATACCGATTGAACGGGCAATTGCCATGGCGGTACGCTCATGATCTCCCGTTATCATTTTTACGCCGATACCCGCTGTTTTGCAGGTTTTTACTGCCTCGAGAGCTTCAGGGCGGGTAGGGTCAATCATTGCCTGGAGTCCCAGGAAGGTCATTTTCCCGGCAACATCTTCATGGGTAATCCTGTCACTGCCTGATCCTAAGATGCGTCGTGCGAAAGCCAGAACGCGGAGCCCTTTTCCGGCGATTTCGTTGATCATCCCCCGGTATCGTTCCAGGTCGAAAAGACCGGTTTCTCCATTGTTTGTTAATGCGTCAGTGCATCGGGATAGAACACTTTCGGCGGATCCCTTCATATAGATAATTCTGTTTGAGGTATCGGTGTCTTCATGAAGTGTCGCCATGTATTGGAATTGTGACTCGAAAGGTATGGTGTCGATTCGGGGAAGGTTTTCACCCGCGCTTTCTCTGGAGATTCCAGCTTTACGGGCTGCAGTTATCAATGCCACTTCGGTCGGATCACCTTCAATCTTCCATCCGCCGGCATTATCCGAAATGAGATTCGAATCGTTGCAGAGCAGGCCGGCAACAAGGCATTCCCTGAGCGGTATGTCGGAACCCGCATCGATCGCTTTTTCGTTAAGGCGAAATTCACCCTGAGGAGCATATCCGGCTCCCGTTACCTTGAATACATTTCCCCCTGCAAAAATTTCTTCGACAGTCATCTGGTTCAGGGTGAGCGTCCCGGTTTTATCGGAACAGATAACCGACGTGCTCCCCAGCGTTTCGACCGCAGGAAGTTTGCGGATAATGGCGTTGCGCTTTGCCAGTTTTGCCACACCGATCGCCAGGGTAATGGTTACCGCTGCCGGCAAACCCTCGGGAATGGCCCCTATAGCCAAGGCGACGGCCGCCATTACCATATCAAGTGCCGGTTTTCCGCGCAGGAAACCGATAAGGAATGTCACCAGGGCAAGGCCTCCTATTATGTAAAGGAGTAGTGCGCTGAAATGTGCTATTTTTAGTGTGAGCGGCGTGGCCAGTACATCGGCTGAAGCGATCATCCGGTTGATTTTTCCGACCTCGGTGGTGTTGCCGGTGGCCGTCACAATGCCGGTTCCCGTGCCGTGGGTGACCAGAGTGGAAGAATATGCCATATTCGAACGATCGGCAAGTACGGTGTCAGAAGGCAGGGGCTGTGTCTGTTTGGCGGCCGGGAGCGATTCACCCGTCAATGCTGATTCGTCAATCTGCAGTTCATACGCCAGAAGAAGCCTGAGGTCAGCCGGTATTTCGTCTCCGGATTGTACGACAACGACGTCACCGACGGTCAATGCCACGGCCTGAATACGCTGCTTTGTGCCGTCACGGATAACCGTTGCCGCGCCGGTCATTGATTTGGCAAGCGACTCGATGGCCCTAAGCGCTTTTGCTTCCTGAACGAAACCGATAACCGCATTGGCCAGTACCACACCGAATATGACAATCGAGTCGACGTATTCTTTCAGGAGGGCGGTAACGATGCCTGCGGCAATAAGGATGTAGACAAGAGGCTGGTTGAACTGCGATAGTATCAGAACAAACAGACCGGCAGTTTTCTTACGCGAAACGGTATTGGCGCCGAATTGTTTCTCCCGTTTAGCGATCTCTTCGGAGGTAAGGCCTTGCTGTACCGATGTGCCGGCATTCTCAAGCACCTCCATTTCCTGCAAACTGTGCCAGATCGAACCCTGCAGCTTCATCGTGTGCAGTTTTTCCGGTTCATTCGCTTTCTCCGGTTGAACACGAGTGCTATTTCCATTCATCGGTTGCCTCCTCGGGAAGTTTCGGGTGTTGAACTCAACGTAAACAAGCGGTGATCGTTGCAATCACCCGTTTGGTCTCGTCGGGAGCTCCAACACAGCCGGTAAAAGCACCACGTCACCTTTGCCGATGTGGTAATCGGCACCGCCGCCCTCCCCAAAGCCGATACTGGTAGACCGGTTCGAATCGCAGAGGGTATAAAGGTATTTGGCTCATTCTTCGGTCCAGTATCCCAACCGTTTATAATGGCGGTGCAGTTCCGTCTCATAATTACGGGACAGCAAGGATCCATCGGTGTATTCCGGTGACTGTTTGATGGTCTCCCGTGGCAGATCAATAAATATTTTTGACTCGTCCCAACTGACCCGTTGGATCCATTTCGGGGAAAGAAGGACCTTTTTGCCCGGCCACCAGTTTTGAGTATCTATGATGAGATAACGAATCGCCCATGTCTCCTCGTCAATAATAAAATCCTCGATGTGGCCGATCTCGCCATCGATAGCCTGGATATGATAACCACGAATCTCGTGAGTGCTGCGCAGATTGAGGTCCCATGTTTTCTTTTCCTGAATAGCTATTTTCCATTGTTCGGGATTACGCACGATTATAGGATTATTTCCCCACATAAATGAGCCGCCCCAATACATCGGCCATCCATAATACCCGTAATAGTGCTCCTCAAATTGTCGAGAAACGGGCTTGTCGGTATCCAGGGAAGGACTTTCCTCAATCTGCTTTATAGTCAGATTTACTGCAATTGTTTGCCCTTCTTTATCCAAAGTCTTCAGCGCGTAGGGGGAAATGAGTACCTGCCTGCCTGTCAGCCAGTTTCCCGTATTGGCAACCAGATAGCGAATGGTCCAGTGCTTGTCATCGAAATAGAATTCATCGACCTTTCCTATTTCTCCGTTGAGGCAGTGTAATTTGTAGCCTGCGAGTGTTTTGGTTTTGACCAGCATGGTAGTACCTCTTTCAATCTTGAAAATGTGGGTAATAGTGAGAAATGATTGATCTCCACAGTTGTCGGAGTTTTTACAGGGCATGTTTCTTGGTTCCGCTAAGCATATTCTTAAAAACGGGAAAATCTTCCCTCCCTTGGGTGAGCAGATGATAACTGAGCCAATCCTTCTTCAGGTTTCCTCCCACAGTTTTCCATTGGACATCCCTTTTGACACTACACCGCTTCTTTGATGATGAGGCTTTTGTCAATAGTTAATCGATCCAACAATCCCTCGATCGCTGTCATCATTGGATCGGGTCCGCACAGATAGATCTGTTTGTTACTATCAGGCAGGTGCGCCCTGAGAAAGTCCTCCGTGATAAACCCGTGCGAATACCCTGTCGCATCTTCATCCGATAAGATGTTGACGAAATTCTTCCCTAACAATTCAGTGAACTCACCCTCCAGAATGATATCGGCTTTTGTCTTGTTGGCGAAAATGAGTCGGTTGGCGCCAATTTCATTTTTTGACTGAAGATCCCGGAATATGGCGATAAATGGAGTAATACCAGCGCCACCCGCGATAAAAACCCCTTCACTCTTATAGGCTATGGCGCCAAAGACACCATGCAGGATGAGTTCATCATTCTTCTTCAGGTGAAGGAGTTCGTTGGTAATTCCATTGTGCGAAGGGTAGGTCTTTATGACAAACTGGAGATGTTTTTCTTGCGGCAGACTCGTGAAGGTGAATGGACTTGTCCTGTCCTTCCAACCTTCCTTGTTAATAGACAGCTCGGTAGCCTGACCGGGATTGAATGAAAAATGCTCCGGCTTTTCAACATCAATCTGCAGCACATCATGGGTGATAGGTCTTGTTGACTCAACTTTAACGGTGTTTGTATTCATAGCGCACTCTATTTCTTTCTAAAGAGGTTACATCGCAAATGGGCAACGTTTCAGTTCAATCAGGTTGACAGTTCGAGTATGTTTTTTCCAATCACCGATGCCGATGCATGAAGGGCCCGATGTTCTTCGTCAGTCAATTTACCCTCGATGATCCTTTCGATGCCGGATTCTGAAACGATGCACGGAACACTAAGGCACACATCCCTCAGTCCATATTCCCCGTCAAGCATTGTCGAGACGGTCAACGCACTGTGTTCGTTGCGGAGGATGGCCCCAACGATTCGCACCAGCGCCAGGCCGATTGCATAGCAGGTGGAACCCTTGGCATCAATGATATGATAGGCGGATTCCCGAACGTTGGTGACAATCCGCTCCCGTTCCTGATTCCAGTTACCACATTTATGGCACGCCGGACAATAGTCATCCATTGCAACCCCTGCAATATGAGTCATCGACCAGGCGGCAACCTCACTGTCCCCATGTTCTCCCAGAATGCTTGCATGCACGCTCCTTGCGTCAACACCGCAATGAGCACCGATAAGGTGTCTGAACCGGGCACTATCCAGCACTGTGCCTGAACCGAATATCCGGTTCCGGAGCCACCCCGTTCGCTTAAGTGCCTCGTGGGTAAGTACATCGACAGGATTCGTGGTGACGACAATAACCGCGTGTGATTCATGGGCAGTTATCTCGTCAATTACCTGATCCAGGATACCGGCGTTTCGTTTCAGGAGATCGAGTCGCGACTCGCCTGGTTTTTGTTTTGATCCTGCGGTTATTATAATTACCGTTGCGTCGGCATAATCATCCGGCGAACCGGTGCGGACAATAGTAGCAGGAACAAAAGGAAGTCCGTGAGCCAGGTCAAGCGCTTGTCCATTCGCCAGTTCATCATTGGAGTCAACAAGCACAAGGCTTTCGGATATTCCGCTCTGTAAAAGAGCGTAGGCAAAGGATGCACCAACATCACCGGCCCCGACAATGACGACTTTGCGGGAGATGGGCGGTTCTTTCACAACGGGTTCGTGCTTTTGCAGTAGTTGTAGGTCGGTCATTGTTGCTCCTTTAGAGCTGGTTGAAGTTGGATAAATGTCTGATTCACGGTGTCACGTCCGGATCTCCCATGCAACCACCGAGGCGTCGGTTACGTCAGCTTCTGCCAGCTTGATCCGGATCTCTTCGGCGAGTGCGTCAACATCCCAGTACTCTGCATTCTCAACCCATTCGGTAAATGCATCGTCTTCGCTGCAGGAATAGCACACGGGTGCTGTTGACTGATTTATGGCTCCGGTAACCGGGACGTACAAGGGGTCGGTCGGCAGATAGTCCTGATCAATGGTTTCCACTGCCGAGGCATCGCCGGTGGCAATGTTGACAACGAGGCGGGTGCTGTTGCTCTGCTGTGCCGCTATCGCGAGATGTGATCCGAATGTCTCGGCAAGAAATCTTGCGTATTCGTCAATTATTTCGAGTGACATAGTGCCTTCGATCAAGTAGGGGTTGCTTCACTATCGGCAACGTCGGGTTCCCGATTGCCTATTCCGGGTCTCTGCAAGACGCCAAACGATGAACCGCAGCCAGTGGTGAACTGATGCGATTAACCGGTGGTCAATCCAGATCTTCAGGACTCCGCATGGTTTCCGTTATTTTCTCCGGGATTCTATTTCACCTTGTCGGCCTCATGGAATACAAGATCCATTCGCAAATTGGGCACTTACCCGGTTTCGTCCGGTGTACCTGCGGATGCATGCTGCAGGTGTAGTATTCGGTCGTCGTGCCGGTCTGGTTATCGTTTGATGACTCAGAAGTTTTCGCATTGTTTATCGACGAATCACTCATCATAGTGCCGCCCATCATTGGAGTACCCGTTCCCGGCATGGTTGTGCTTGTTCCTGCTTGCGGCGTTTCCGTTTTTGCACTCTGCGATTTATGACACATCACCCCGGCTGCTACCAGGAATGAAAGGGCGCCTGTTGCTGCTACTACACTCAGATAAGAACTTTTAACTCGCATAAACCCTCTGTGTAATTGTTTACTAAACAATATTCCTGCATAGGTTGATGAAAGCAAAAATCATACCACGGGTCATACGGAAAAGAATCGCCGAATCAGCATTGTAGTGAAAAAAGAGCATCCCGTTTGGCATGCTCATCCTTCCTCCAACACTGCCACATCAGATACTGCTCCAATGGCGATGCCCACATCAGCTTGTGCCGGCGCCGGTGCTTCGTTCACACCAATAGCCGCCAGTACCCCCCCCCGTGACTGACAACCTTTACTTCTTTACCCTCGACACTTGCCTTCGGCCCCTTCGCCTGCTATGCTTTTAAATGCTCAAATACTATTCCAGAAATTGCCGATGTATTCTTACCATGAACTACCCGATACTATCGATATACATTCCTTTACTATCGCGCACGTCGTCAATTAAGGTATCAAAATCATTGTTAGTGACATTTTTGGTTGTGATGCCGATTGGTCGTCCATTTGGATCTAAATTGATCAGATCGAGAAATGCTTCGCCATCCCGCTTAAAAAAGAAAAATCTGTAGGGAAGGTGATGGGCCTTAATGTCCTCTTCGGCGAATGTTGCGGCTTTTTTGAGCGTATCGACATAATCAATACACTGGCGCTTGGTATTTTTGATGTACGTGTGAAAATGACTCTGCGCTTGCGTTAGTAAAACGGAAGTATTCGAATCAGACCCGATTTTGGCAGTAGGTTCAATTTCATTAATTGCCGGGCTATCTAACTGTTCTTTGTGAAAATCCGATGATTCATTTTGACTGTGACTGCCTGCGTTTTCCTTTGATAAACGCCATTTTACCTGGTGTCGCCCGATAGATCCCATCATCGATGTTGTATAGATATTTGTCGCAATGGAAAATGGTGTCTCATCCATGAGTAAAATCCTTTAAAAAAATACGGTGACACAATAGTATTCCTGCTTGTAACTATTCAGGCACTCCCGATCAATGTTTATTGGGTCGCTCATGGTGAGCTTGTCGAACCATAGGCACATTTCAACGGTCGTTTATCCTTCGACATGCTCCCGTCCTCCGTAACAGCACTGCGGAGGGAGACTGGATGAGCGAAATCGCTGTTTCGGGTACCTGATAGTTACTAATTCTACTTTGTTACAGTCAGCAGACAACCTTGAACTCGCCCCCTAAAACGGTCTAAAATGAACAGTGCAACGCACTGAATACGTTACGTTTGAGAAACGGATGTGAAAAATCCCCCGTAGGGGGACTTTTGGCTTGAGAATACCTTCGGTTTGCCTCTCTAAAGTCCCCCTGCGGGCGAAGTGCCCCTTGTGGGTGGGATTTAGGGGGCGTTTTGCAGAACTGAAGAGATCTTTTTCCGAAGCCTACTAAAGTAGAACTAATAACCTTTTAAATTTAGACTAATCGTTAAGATATTTAACAGGGATTGCCTACTTCCCTAATTTCTTCTCGACCTGACCGAACTTGCCCTGTAGTTTACCGGCTATTTTTTCAACAATACCTTTTGCTTTTAATTCGGGATTGTTGCTGAGATTACCGGCTGCTTCCTTGATGGAGCCCTTAACCTGATGAACCGCACCATTCGTCTGGTTTTTTGTGCTCGATTTATTGATCGTTTTCATTTGAACCTTCTTTCTCCCGTTTAATCGATAATTATTGATTCGTTCCAGGCAATCTACCGAAGATATTGTTGTACATTCCAACCCTCCAATGTAATAACGCAATAATCATGCCCGGCTTGCGGTCTTCCGGCAACCAGCGGGTTTCACTACGTCCTGGTATTTTCCGGGACGAATAAAGATGAAGTTCAGGCACGTTGCCTGTGGTCCATGGGGATATAGGTGTTGATAAGCCACAAGACGACGCCGACGATGATAAGAGCGACAAGAACAGAAATAAGTGACATGATGTTACATCCTCAAGAGTCCCGAGTTTTCACTAATCACCTGTTAAGCGACTAGTGCTAATCCTTCAGCCCGCTCAGCATCGATTCTTTCCCTGATG